>JAOPUS010000031.1 GCA_025963345.1 Blastococcus sp.
CCAGCCACCTCCGGGGCGCCCAGCTCATGGTCGGGTCGGTCGTGCCGGGGATGCTGGCTCGCGGTCATGGCCGGGTGATCAACCTGGCCAGCGGGATGAGCACGTTCGCCAACCGGGACTACTCCGCGTACTCGGTCGCCAAGACCGGCCTCATGCGGCTCACCGAGGCGCTCGCGCTGTCCTTCCAGGGCAGCGGGTTGTTCGCCTTCGACGTCGCGCCCGGCGTGGTCGACACACCCATGACCCGGTCGATGGAGATGTGGCGCGGCTTCACCGGCTGGACCGACCCGGAGCGCGTGGTCGAGTTGGTCAGCGCCATCGCCGCCGGGGAGCTGGATGCCTGGTCGGGCCGGTTCCTCTACTCCGGCAAGGACGAACTGGCCGTCGTCCGGGACATCGTGCCCGAAGGCGCCGCCCGTCAGCTGCGGCTGCGGCCCTACGGGGACGACGACCCCGTCGCCTGACCCGGTCGCGGGGGATGTGTCGTCGCGCGAGCACCTCGACCGGCCCGACGCTGTTCCGGGGGACCAGAGGTCGACGTTCCGGGGGACCAGAGGTCGACGTGGGCTCGATGTGGAGCGAACACTGCTGGCTGCAGGAGAGGTCACCGGGTCGACCCGTGGCCTCTCGGGTGACGCGGTGGCGAGGAGGTGCCGGTGCCGGCGTACCGCGTGCGCGACTTCCGCGATGACGACCTGGACCGGGCGATCCAGGTATGGGACCAGGGCCGATCGGCCGACAATGCATCCCCGGTGTTCTCGATCTCTGAGGTCATGGCAGCCGTTCGCGCCGGCCAGCCTGCAGTGGTGGCCGTGGTCGCCGACGAGCTGGTGGGCGTAGCCGTCGCACAGGCTCACGGTGAACGAGGCTGGGTGCTGTTGGTCGCGCTGGCCGCGGGGTGGCGCAATCGCGGGATCGGCAGCGCTCTGCTCGCCGAGCTCGAGCGACGGCTGAAGGCGCTGGGTGTGCGGCGGATCAGCGCGCTGCTCCCGCAGACCGCGACCGGGGCAGCAGCGTTGCAGAACTCCGATTACCGGACCGTTGCCGGGCTGACCTACTACGAGAAGGTCGAGCAGCTCGGCGCTGCCGATGCCGGCCTGCTCGCCGGATTGGGCGGGCGGGTGCTTCCGGTCGGACTGTGGGATGCGTTGGCGGGCATGGAGCGCGAGAAGCAGATGATCGACCGCCGGATCGTGCTGCCGTTGGCGGAGCCGGCACTGGCTGAGCGGTACGGCGTCGCCCCGCCGAAGGCGGTCATCCTGTTCGGTCCTCCCGGTACCGGCAAGACCAGTTTTGCCAAGGCGGTCGCCTCGCGGCTGAGGTGGCCGTTCGTGGAGCTGTTCCCCTCGCGACTCGCGGCGGACGCGCCCGGAGGACTGGCGTCCTCGCTGCGCGACGCCTTCGCCGATCTGGCCGAGTTGGAGTCCGTCGTGCTGTTCATCGACGAGGTCGAGGAGATCGCCGGCGCTCGGTCCGGGCTGGCGGTCGATCCAGGGCACGGCGTCACCAACGAGCTGCTCAAACTGATTCCCGCCTTTGCCGAGCGCAAGGACCGGCTGCTCGTCTGCGCCACCAACTCGGTGCGTTCTCTGGACCAGGCGTTCCTCCGCCCCGGCCGGTTCGACTACGTCATCCCGGTCGGTCCACCTGATCTCGCCGCGCGGAGGGCGATCTGGACCCGCTACCTGGGGCCGGTCGCCGACGGAGTCGACGTGGCACAGCTGGTGGAGGCCAGCGACATGTTCACGCCCGCGGACATCGAGTTCGCCGCACGGAAGGGCGCCCAGGCGGCGTTCGAGCGGGAGATCATGCACCGGAAGGGGGAAGTCGCCAGCACCGACGACTACCTGGCCGCCGTCGCCGACACCCGCCCCACGCTGACCAGTCAAGCCCTGACGGAGTTCGACGACGACATCGAGCACCACGCCCGGCTCTGACAGATGCAGCGATGGGCGCGACGGCGTCGGCGGCTCGGGTGGCCGTGCCGTGCAGTCCTGAGTCAGAAGATCGTCGCCAGTGCACGTGGGGCGATGTCGACGGCAACCCGCGTGTCCGCGTGCAGTTCCAGCAGTTCGCCGTCCAGTTGCAGCGGCATGGGCGCGAGTGTCGTGAAGGAGTAGTGGGTGGCACCGGGTTGCCGGCCGAGCCCACGGGTCGCGGCCCGGACCGCCGTCGCCAGCACCCGCAGCTTCCCGGTGCGCCGCTGGGTGATCACCTCGAACCGGCCGTCGTCGGGGCGTCCGTCCTCGCTGAGCGTCGCGTACTTGGCCATCTCGGCGATGTTCGCGAACAGCAGGCTGTCGATGGTGCGGCGGCGGCCGTCCTCCAGCCTGATCGGGAACGGCCGGAAGCGGGAGAACGCCCGCACCACCGACACGATCTCCTTCCACGAGCCCTTGCCTCCCTTCTCCAGGTCGACGGCGACGACGGGCGTCAACCCGACGCCGATGTAGGAGTGCGCGTAGCGGGTCTGCGCGCCCGTCCCGCTGCCGACGGTCAACCGGAGCAGGTCGATCCGGCGGACGTCCCCGGCCACGATCGCGTCGGCCAGCGGCCCTTCCCGCGTCGTCCGGCGGTGGTCGTTGGCGTTTCCGGCGCCGCGCACGGCGCAGACGGCCCGGTCGTTACCGGCGTCCATGACGCCGTTCACCACCTCGTTGTAACCCCCGTCCCCGCTCACCGAGACGAGGAGGGGGCACCCCGTGCCGGCGGCCTCCCGAGCCAGCTCGCGGGCGTGCCCTGCATGGTGGGTGGGGCAGAGTTCCAGCGGCATGGTCGGGAGGCGCCCTGCCAGTTCGTCCCGTAGTTCCTCGGCCGACCGGGGAGCGTCGCCGGTGCTCTGCGGATTGAAGATGATCACGATCCGGTCGAACGAACTCACGTGTGGTCCCTTTTCGACGGGCCTGACAGCCGGTGGATCGGACGGGCAGTCGAACGGGACGTCCAGCGCCCCTGCACGACACCGGAGCTGACCCCGGCACCGGGCCCTCCATGCCCCACGTACGGCCTGCGTACTCGCGCTTCTGTGCGCGGGCAGCCGGGCTCGACGGATACCCGATCGGGGGGCCATCCGGCATGGTGCATAATCATTCATGTGAGTACAGGGCAGACGTGGACGGTCGGGGTCACCGGCGCCACCGGGTACGCGGGGGGTGAGGTGTGCCGGCTGCTGGCCGGGCACCCGAACCTCCGCCTGGCCGGGGTGCACGCCAACTCGAGCGCCGGCCGACGCCTGGGCGAGCTCCAGCCCCACCTGCTGCCCTACGCCGACATGGAGGTCCAGCCGAGCGACCCCGCGTCGCTGGCCGGCTACGACGTGGTCGTCCTCGCGCTGCCGCACGGGGAGTCCGCCGCGGTCGCAGCGCAGCTCCCGGCCGACACCCTGGTCATCGACTGCGGCGCCGACCACCGGCTGAACGACCCGGCCGCCTGGGCCCGCTGGTACGGCGGCGCGCACGCCGGCTCCTGGCCCTACGGCCTGCCCGAGCTGCCCGGCCAGCGGGAGAAGCTGACCGGCGCACGGCGGATCGCCGTCCCGGGCTGCTACCCGACCTCGGTCACCCTCGCCCTCGCCCCGGCGCTGGCCGCCGGGCTCATCGAACCCGAGGTGGTCGTCGTCGCCGCCAGCGGGACGAGCGGCGCGGGCAAGTCGGCGAAGCCGCATCTGCTCGGCAGTGAGGTGATGGGCTCGGTCAGCGCCTACGGCGTCGGCGGGGTGCACCGGCACACGCCGGAGATGATCCAGAACCTGTCGACGGCAGCCGGAGGGCCGGTGAGTGTCAGCTTCACGCCCACCCTGGTGCCGATGAGCCGCGGCATCCTCGCCACGTGTTCGGCCCGGCTGACGCCGGGTACGGACGCCGCGGCGGCGCGGGACGCGTACACCCAGGCGTACGCCGACGAGCCGTTCGTCCACCTGCTGCCCGAGGGGCAGTGGCCCACCACGTCGCAGGTGCTCGGTGCCAACACCGTCGCCCTGCAGATCGCGGTCGACGCCGACGCCGGCCGACTGGTCGTCGTCGCCGCCGTCGACAACCTGACCAAGGGCACCGGGGGCGCCGCGTTGCAGTGCGCCAACCTCGCCCTCGGCCTGCCCGAGACCACCGGACTTCCCCTCGTAGGAGTAGCACCGTGAGCACCACCGCCCCGAAGGGGTTCTCGGCCGCCGGGGTCGCCGCCGGGCTCAAGTCCTCCGGCGACCCGGACGTCGCCGTCGTCCTCAATCACGTTCAGGACGACGCCGCGGCCGCCGTCTTCACCACGAACCGCTTCCCGGCCGCGCCGGTGCTGTGGAGCCGGCAGGTGCTGGCGGGGGAGCGGGCGCGCGCGGTCGTGCTCAACTCCGGCGGCGCCAACGCCTGCACCGGGCCGGAGGGCTTCCAGGACACCCACGCGACCGCCGAGCACGCCGCGGCGGAGTTGGGCATCGGCGCGATCGACGTCGCGGTGGCCTCCACCGGGCTGATCGGCGTCCGGCTGCCCATGGACAAGCTCACTGCCGGGGTCACCGCCGCGGTCAAGGCGCTGTCCGAGGACGGCGGCCCCGACGCCGCCCGCGCGATCATGACGACCGACTCGGTGCCGAAGACGACGGTCCAGCAGCGGGACGGCTGGTCGATCGGCGGGATGGCCAAGGGCGCGGGCATGCTGGCGCCGTCGCTGGCCACGATGCTCGTCGTCCTCACGACCGACGCCGTCGTGCCTCCCGACGTGCTGGCACCGGCGCTGAAGACGGCGACCAGCCTCTCCTTCGAGCGGGTCGACTCCGACGGCTGCCTGTCGACCAACGACACCGTGCTGGTCATGGCCAACGGCGCCGGCGGCGTCACACCGACCGCCGAGGAGTTCACCGAGGCCCTCACCGCGGCCTGCACCGACCTCGCGATGCAGTTGCTCGCCGACGCCGAGGGCTCGACCAAGGACATCGCGATCACCGTCCGCAACGCCGCGAGCGTCGAGGACGCGCTGACCGCCGGCCGCGCCTGCGCCCGCAACAACCTGCTCAAGACGGCGCTGTTCGGCAACGACCCCAACTGGGGCCGGGTGCTCGCCGCGATCGGCACCACCGACGCCGCCTTCGAGGCCGACTCGGTCGACGTCACCATCAACGGCGTCACGGTCTGCCGCGGCGGGGCGATCGGCGACCCGCGCGAGGGCGTCGACCTCACCGGGCGGAGCATCGAGATCGACGTCGACCTGAAGGCCGGCGCGGAGCAGGCGACGATCTGGACCAACGACCTGTCGATCGCCTACGTGCACGAGAACTCGGCGTACTCCACATGAGCGAGCAGGACCCGGCTCCCATGAGCAGCGAGCAGGACCCGGCT
>JAOPUS010000043.1 GCA_025963345.1 Blastococcus sp.
GTCTCGTTGAGCACCAGGGTGGCCACCACGAACCCGACCGCGATGACGACGGCGAGGGTGGAGGCCACGAGGCGCGCGGCGTGCGCGCGCAGCTGGGCGAAGAGGACGGTGCGCACGGCTCAGTCCCCCAGCCCGCGCAGGGCGTCGAGCACGGACTCGGCGGTCGGGTCGATCAGTTCGCCGGCCAGCCGGCCGTCGGCGAGCAGCACCACGCGGTCGGCATGGGCGGCGGCCGTCGGGTCATGGGTGACCATGACGACGGTCTGGCCGGTCTCCTTGACGCTGGAGCGCAGCAGGCCCAGAACCTCGGCGCCGGAGCGGGAGTCCAGGTTGCCGGTGGGCTCGTCGGCGAAGACGACGTCCGGCCGGGGGAGCAGCGCTCGGGCGATCGCCACCCGCTGCTGCTGGCCGCCGGAGAGCTCGTGCGGCCGGTGGCCGAGCCGCTCCCGGAGGCCCAGCCGGGCGATCACGGAGTCCATCCACGTCCGGTCGGGGCGCAGCCCGGCGAGCTGCATGGGCAGCACGATGTTGTCGAGGGCGTCGAGCACCGGCAGCAGGTTGAACGACTGGAAGACGAAGCCGATCCGCTGCCGGCGCAGGGTGGTGAGCTGGTCGTCGCGGAGGCTGGTGAGTTCGGTTCCGCCGAGCCACACCTGGCCCTCGGTCGGGGTGTCCAGCCCGGCCAGGCAGTGCATCAGCGTGGACTTGCCGGATCCCGACGGGCCCATGATCGCGGTGAACTCCCCACGGGCGAACGTGAAGTAGACCCCCGCCAGCGCCTCGACGGCGGTCTCCCCCCGGCCGTAGATCTTGCGCAACCCGCTGGCGCGGACGGCGGCGGTGGACACCGACGCCGGTGGTTCGCCGGGCACGGTCATGACGGGGACGGACACGGGAACCTCCGCAAGAGCAGGTGATCGGGACGGTGATCACGCTGCCGTCCGGACACGTCCTGCCGCGTCGGAGCGGAGGCCGATCTTGGTGCCGCCGCCGATGCCCCCCGGGTCGGACCCCGTCGTCATCCCCCGGGCGGACCCGGCGTTTTGTGCACTAACCGCCGGGCGGTCAGTGCACAAAACGCTGCGAGGGTCAGGCGTCGCGGAGCAGGTCGGCGGGCTGGACCAGGCCGGTCCGGTAGGCGAGGACGACGGCCTGCACGCGGTCGCGCGAGCCGGTCTTGGCCAGCACCCGGCCGACGTGCGTCTTCACGGTCGCCTCGCTGACCACGAACTGGGCGGCGATCTCGGTGTTGCTCGCCCCGAGGGCCATCTGCACCAGCACCTCGCGCTCGCGCGGGGTCAGATCGGCCAGTTGCCTGTCCGTGACGGAGGACGACGGCGCCGCGCCGCGCAGCATCGGCGCCACGTGCTGCAGGAGGCGGCGGGTGGAGCTCGCGGCAATGACCGAGTCGCCCGCGTGCACGGTGCGCACGGCGGAGAGCATCTCCTCCGGAGCGGCGTCCTTGAGCAGGAAACCGCTGGCTCCCGCGCCGATCGCGGCGACGACGTACTCGTCGAGGTCGAACGTCGTCAGCACCACGACACGGGGAGCGTCAGGCAGAGCGGTGACCTGGCGGGTCGCCTCGATCCCGTCGGTCCCGGGCATCCGGACGTCCATGAGGACGACGTCGGCGGGGGTGTTCCGGAGCAACGCCACCGCGCTCGCCCCGTCCCCCGCCTCGCCGACGACGGTCAGATCGCCCTGGGAGTCGATGACCATGCGGAACCCGGCCCGCACCATCTGCTGGTCGTCGACCAGCACGACCCGGATCGGCTCACTCATCGCCGGACACCGTAGGGGAGCGCGGCGTGCACGCCGAAGCCGCCTGCGCCGCGCGGGCCGGCCTCCAGTCGGCCGCCGTGCAGCGTGGCCCGCTCCACCATCCCGCGCACGCCCTGCCCCTCACCGTCGGAGTCCACCATCGCGGCCGAGGCACCCCGGCCGTCGTCCAGCACCGACAGCTCCAGGGCGTCGGGGCGCCACTGCAGCCGCACCCAGGCCCGGCTGGCCGGCCCGGCGTGCTTGAGCACGTTGGTCAGCGACTCCTGCACGATCCGGTAGGCGGCCAGCTGCGGGCCCGCCGGCAGCGGTCGCGGTTCCCCCTCGATGATCAGGTCGACGTCCAGGCCGCTGTTGCGCACGTCCTCGACCAGGGCCGGGATCGCGGCGACGTCCGGCTGGGGCGCGTACTCCTCGCCGCCGCCGTCCCGGAGGACCCCGAGCAGGGAGCGCATGTCGGCCAGCGCCTGCCGTCCGGTGGCCGCGATCGCCTCCAGCGCTCCGGTGGCCGCCTCCGGGTCGGCCTTCCCGGCGTACCGGCCTCCGTCGGCCTGCGCGATGACGACCGAGAGGGAGTGCGCGACGACGTCGTGCAGCTCGCGGGCGATCCGGGTGCGTTCGGCGGTCGCGGCCAGTCGCATCTCCTGGTCGCGCTCGAGTTCCAGCAACTGGCCGCGCTCCTCCAGCGCCGCCAGCCGCAAGACGCGGACGCGCCGCAGGTCGCCCAGGGCCCACGCGGCCACCACCGCGACCCCGATCGCGCCCGTGGTAGGGACGACGGCGGTGCCGAAGTCCGTGAAGAAGTACCGCAACGAGGCGAGGAGCGCGCCGAGCAGGCCGACGGCCAGGCCGCCGCGGGACGCCCACCGGGGCGCATGGGCGGCAAGCGCGTAGATCATGAACAGCGCCGCGACGTTGGCCGCCAGGAACGTGGTCAGGGCGACCAGCTCGAACAATGCGACGGCGATGACCACCGCCGCGGCCTGGACCGGGGCTCGGCGGCGCCAGGCCAGCGGCACGGTCAACAGCAGGCCGGTCAGGAACGCACCGGTCGGGTTCTCCCAATAGGCAGTGGCCGGCAGGACCACGGTGCAGAACGCGACGGCAGCGGCCAGCCAGCAGTCGACGGCGAACGGATGCGCGCGAGCCCAGTGCGCGGCGCGCTCGACAGCCGGGGACCGCTCCATTGACCGGAGCCTAGGCACCGCGGTCGCCGATCTCGTCGTCCCACAGGGGGAGATGCGTGTCCTACCTCGGTCTGAGGTAGGACTGCGGAGGTGACGAACGCGCACCGTCGTCCTGAGCCGGACGATGAGGGTGGGGACCCGGCGTGCTGGGTGCGCCGGGTGTGCCCGGCGTGCGGACGGCTGGCCGACGAGGACCCGCCGACCCGCTGCCCGGCCTGCGGCGCGGACCTGCCCGACGACTGACCTAGGCGGCCGCCTGGTGCCGGCGGCCGACCGCCATGAAGTCGCACAGCGCCTGCCGCAGCGCCACTCCCAGCCGGTCGGCGGGCACGTGCACCTCGTCGCGCAGATCGAGGGGCAGGCCGGTCACGGCGAGCGCAGCCTGCGACCGGACGTCCTCCTCGAGGATCTGTCGCTGCAGCGCCACCTGGTCGGCCACGTCGGCCGGCGCGGGCAGCGGCAGCCCGGGGCCCGAGGAGAGCAGCAGGCAGACGTAGATCCTCGTCGAGTCGAAGTCCTCTGGCTGCAGCAGGTAGAGGATCGTCGTCGTCGCGCCCGAGTCCAGGAACTCCTGGCGCAGCCGCAGCTGGAACGGCGCCCGGTAGGTGTACGTCGTACGCCTCCGCTGGCGCAGCGGCCGCCCGCCGGTGGCGACCTCCGGGTCCACCGGGTTGTCGCACCACTGCTCCCGGACGCTGCTGAAGCCGCCCGGTTCGGTCGTGACCGGCGCCGGGTCGAACTCCGACCGGTCGGGCGCGCCGATGGTGGACGCGTGGACGAACGGGCCGTGCGTCGCGTCGAGGAAGGTGTCGGCCAGCGGACCGGCCGGCCCGGGGGACCGCTCGGGGGGCAGCCAGCCGATCACGAACCGGCGGTCGCCGGCCTCGGGCAGCTCCAGCGGGACGTCGGCCGGTTCGGTCGGGGCCAGCCAGAGGACGCCGAGGCGCTCGCGGACGCCGAACGCGGGCGGGTCGGCCGTCAGCGCCCCGCCCTCGTTCCGGCCGTCCCGGCGCAGCGTCCAGTTGCGACCCAGCAGCCGGACCTGGAGCCAGCCGCCCGGACGCAGCTCCCGCGAGAGCGCCACGGGGTGCCAGGCGTGCTCGAGCGAGGGATCGAGATTGTCGAAGGCCGCTCCGTCCGGGTCGGGCGGCGCCGGAGCGCGCTCGGGTTCGGCCGACGCTCTGGTCGGTACCGGGGTCGCCGTCCGCTCCGGTGCCAGCCAGACCCAGCCGTGCCGCTCCTCGACCGCCCACGGCGTCGGCAGGTCGGCGCGCGGTGGCGGAGTGCCGTGCGGACCCAGTGACGGGATGTCCACGCAGCGGCCCTCCTGGTCGAACCGCCACCCGTGCGCCGGGCACTGCAGCCGCCCCTCGACCACCGCGCCGGCGGCCAGGGGTACGAGCCGGTGCGGGCAGCGGGCGGGGAACGCGCTCACCTCGCCGCCGGGCCGCAACCGGACGACCACGTACGCCTGCCCGCCGGCGCCCACCGGCACCGGCGTCGTCCCCACCTCGGCGGTCCGGGCCACCGGGTACCAAGCCGTGGTCATCGGACCGGTCGCTGCCACGAGTTCGCTGCCATGAGCAATTGCATCGCGGCCGCATGAGGGGCCGGTTACGCCGATCGGGCGTTTGTGCAACACCTTGTTCCAGTTGTGACCTGGGGTACCCCCTGGTAGCCCTTACAGTGACGACCGCCACATCCAGCCGTTGTCCGCGCACCTGTCCTGGACCGGAGAGCTCTGTGAGTGAACCCAGCGAACGCCGACTCCTGTCGCCGGAGGAGTACCTGGCGGCGCAGAATTCGGCGGAGTTCGTCGAGCTGAAGCGCCGGTTCCGGCG
>JAOPUS010000057.1 GCA_025963345.1 Blastococcus sp.
GGCCGGGTCAACGTCGCCGCCCGCGCCTGCGGCATCTCGATCCGGGCCTTCGAGCTGGCCATCCAGTACGCCCAGCAGCGGGAGACGTTCGGCAAGCCGATCGCCCAGCACCAGGCGATCGCCTTCCAGCTGGCCGAGATGGCGACCAAGGTGGAGGCCTCCCACACGATGATGGTGCGGGCCGCCCGGCTGAAGGACGCAGGCTCGCGCAACGACGTCGAGGCCGGCATGGCCAAGCTGATCGCCAGCGAGTACTGCGCCGAGGTCACCACCCAGTCCTTCCGGATCCACGGCGGCTACGGCTACTCCAAGGAATACGAGATCGAGCGGCTCATGCGTGAGGCGCCGTTCCTGCTCATCGGCGAGGGCACCAGCGAGATCCAGAAGACGATCATCAGCCGTGGCCTGCTCAAGGAGTACGCGCTCAAGCGCTGACTCTCACGCGGGCGGGGCGACGACCTCGTCCTTGGCCGTCGTCGGGACCGCCGCGTTCGAGCTCCGGCTCAACGCGGCGAGCCCGCCGACGGTCAGGACGGCGACGACGATGCCCAGGGGCACGGCGGTGCCGCTGCCGCCGAGGCCGACCAGCGGTGCCGCCAGGGCCCCGACGACCAGCTGGATCGTTCCCATCACCGCGGCGGCGGTGCCGGCGACGGCGTGGTGGTCGGCGAGCGCGAGCGCCGTCGCCGACGGGACGAGCAGGCCCAGCGCGGCCACCACGAGGAAGAGGGCGACCTCGACGCCGGCCAGGCCGGGGCCGCCGCCGCCGGGCGGGTCGAGCAGCACGAGCGCGACGAGCAGCACGCCGCCGGCCGCCTGGAGGGCCGAGCCGATCAGGACCAGTCGCCGCTGCGGCACCCGTTCGGCCAGCCGGGCGGCGAGCTGACCGGCTCCGATCAACCCGGCGGCGTTGACGCCGAACAGGATGGCGAAGACGGTGCTCGAGGTGCCGTGCACCTCCTGCGCGACGAACGAGAAGCCACCGATGTAGCTGAACATCGCGGCGAAGGCCAGCGCGCTGCCGACGGCGTAGGCCAGGAAGTCCCGCTCGCGCAACAGCGCGCCCATGGTGCGTCCGGTCGCCGCGAGGCCGCCGCGCGTCCGCCGGTCAGCCGGCAGCGTCTCGCGGAAGAAGAAGACGACCGAGAGCAGCAGGAGCGCCCCGAAGACGGTCAGGGCCAGGAACACGGTCCGCCAGTCGCCCAGCTTCAGCAGGCCCGTCCCGATCAGCGGGGCGACGATCGGGGCGACGCCGAAGACAAGCATGAGCCGCGCGAAGAAGCGGGTGAACTGCACCCCGGAGTAGAGGTCGCGGACGACGGCCCGCGAGATCACCAGACCCGCGGACCCGGCGAGCCCCTGCACCACCCGGAAGACGAGCAGCAGCTCCGCGGACGGCGCCAGGGCGCAGAGCAGCGAGGAGAGGCAGAACAGCGTCATCCCGACGACGAGGGGCAGCTTCCGCCCGTAGCGGTCGCTGAGCGGACCCACCAGCAGCTGCCCCACGCCCAGTCCGACGAAGCTCGCGGTCAGCGTCAGCTGGATCTCGCTGGCACTGGCCGCCAGGTCACGGGCCATCTCGGGAAAGGCGGGTAAGTAGATGTCCGAGGTCGCCGGGCCGATCGCGGTGAGCCCGGCCAGGACCGGGACCATCGCCCGGCCGTGCGTGCGGGGTGAGGTCGAGACGCCCACGATGCCTCCGTCTGCGGCAGGCCCGCGCCGCTGGAACGGGGGACCTGGTGTGGCGTGCTGCTGTCGGGCGACAGTCTCACCAGGGACTCCGCCGTCGGAAGGCGGGGTCCCCCGCAGGCTCTCGGTGAGGTCAGCCCACCGGCCTGCTCAGGTCGTACATCGTCACCCCGTCGATCGTCTGCGCCTGGAAGTTCGCCGCCACCCAGGCGGCGATCTCGTGGGCGGTGTCGCTCCCGGTGCCGCTGCGCACGCCGACTCCGCCGCCGATGAACCAGTGCACCTGACCGTCGGCCACGTACTGCTGGAACTGGGCGAGGGTGGGCGAGGGGTCGCTGCCGTTGAAGCCACCGAGCGGCATCACCGGCAGTTCGGTGGCGAGCTGGTAGCCGGCCGCCTGGTTGGAGCCGACAGCGGCCGCGACCCAGGTGTAGGAGGAGGCGTCCTGGGCCAGCGCGGTGGCGAGGGCGTCGCTCACCTTCGCTGCGTCGAGCAGCCCGCCCATGCCGCCGCCCACGGTCGCGCCGCCCCGGCCGGTCGGACCGCCGGGGACGCCGGGCAGCACGCCGCCGGCACCGCCCGGGAAGCCGTTCGCGGTCCCGTTCCGACCGCCGGGGAGCCCGCCGGTCCGGTTCGGCGCACCACGGTTCGTCGTGGTGAGCGGGGGAAGCCCGCCCCGGCCCGCTCCACCGAAGCCGACGCCGGTCACGGCCGGTCCGGCGCTGGGGATCGCGCCGCTCTGCGCCGTCCCGGCGGTGTCGAGAGCGTAAGCAGCCGGCCCGCCGAGCGCGGCCAGGAGACCGACAGCGAGCAGCGTCGCCGCCACCGCGCGGCCGACCCGGTCGGCGACGAGCAGACCCACCGCTGCCACCAGGCCGGCGACCAGCAGCAGCCACTTCAGCCAGGGCAGGTAGTCGCTGGACCGGCCGAGCAGCACCCATGCCCACAGTGCGGTGCAGGCCAGTGTCGCGGCCAGCACGATCCGGGCCCAGGCGAGGCCGCGGCGCTGCCACAGCAACCCGCCGCCGACGCCGACCAGCGCCGCGATCGCCGGGGCAAGGGCCACCGTGTAGTACGCGTGGAAGATGCCCGCCATGAGGCTGAACACCGCCCCGGTGACCACGAGCCAGCCGCCCCACATGAGCAGCGCCGCGCGTCGCAGGTCGGTGCGCGGGGTGCGGCCGACGACGACCAGTCCGGCGACGCCGAGCGCCAGCGCCGCGGGCAGCAGCCAGGCCACCTGGCCACCGATGTCGGCGGCGAAGAGCCGTCCGATACCGGTCACGCCCCAGCCACGGCCGGCGCCGCCGCCCACGCTGCCCGTCTCGTTGCCGGTCAGCCGGCCCAGCCCGTTGTAGCCCCAGATCAGCTCCCACACGGAGTTGGTCTGGGAGCCGCCGATGTAGGGCCGCCACGAGTCGGGCACCAGTTCGACGACGGCCACCCACCAGCCACCGGACACCACCAGCGCGAGGCCGGCGCCCAGCACGTGCAGCAGCCGGCGGCGCAGCGTCGTCGGTGCGGCGACCAGGTACACCAGGGCGAACGCGGGGACGACGAGCAGCGCCTGCAGCATCTTGGTCAGGAAGGCGAACCCGACGAGGACGCCGACCAGCGCCAGCCACCGCCCGCTGGCCTTCTCGACCGCGCGGGTGAGGGCGTACGCGGCCAGCGTCAGGAGCAGCACCAGCAGCGCGTCGGGATTGTTGAAGCGGAACATCAGGACGGCGACCGGCGTCAGGGCCATCGCGACCCCGGCGAGCAGGCCGGCTCCGGGCCCGGCGACCCGGCGGACGGCCAGGTACAGCACCCCCACGGTGGCCACGCCCATCAGCGCCTGCGGCACGAGGATCGACCACGACGACAGCCCGAACAGCCGCACCGACAGGGCCATCACCCACAGCGAGGCGGGCGGCTTGTCGACGGTGATCGAGTTGCCGGCGTCCGAGGCGCCGTAGAACAGCGCCTCCCAGTTCGCCGAGCCGGCCTGCGCGGCCGCGGAGTAGAACGCGTTGGCCCAGCCGGAGGCGGCCAGGTCCCACACGTAGAGCACGCCGGTGCCGGCGAGCAGGGTGAGCAGCGTCGGACGCACCCAGGCGGCGTCGGTGTCCCGACCCCGGGCCAGGCGGCGCAGCCGCGCACTGGTCGCGGTGTTCGTGGTCCCCCGCAATGGGCCCGCGGACGCGGTGGGAAGGGCGGTCATCGGGAGGTCTCCATCTCCAGGACTGCGGGGCCGCCGTCGGGGGTCGTCAAGGGGGTGCGGGGGCGGAAGACCCAGCCGCGGAAGAGCAGGAAGCGCAGCAGCGTGGCGGCCGCGTTGGCGACCAGGAGCAGCGCCACCTCCGCGGTGCGGGACGGCGTGGTGACCGCGTGCAGCCCCCAGAGCGCGCCGCTGGTGAGCGCCAGCCCGAGGGCGAACACGACCAGCCCCTGGAGCTGCGCGCGGGCCGCGCCGACGCCGCCGCGGATGCCGAAGGTGAGCCGCCGGTTGGCCGCGGTGTTGGCCACAGCGGTCAGCAGCAGCGCCGCCAGGTTGGCCGGCTGCGCGCCGACCGTGCCGCGGAGCAGCACGAAGATCGCCAGGTAGGCGAGCGTGGAGAGCACGCCCACGATGGCGAAGCGGAGCAACTGGGTCACCAGGCCCGCGGGCACTCCCGGCACGGGATCGGGCAGCGGCTGCCGGCCGATCTGGGCCCGCAGTTCGGCGACCGGCAGCCGTCCGGTGGCGAACGCGCGCAGCATCCGGGCAATCCCGGCGAGGTCGGCGCGGGCGGTGGACACGATGTCGACGCGACTGTCCGGGTCGTCGATCCAGTCGACCGGGACCTCGTGGATCCGCAGTCCGGCGCGCTCGGCGAGCACCAGGAGCTCGGTGTCGAAGAACCAGCCGGCGTCCTCGACCAGCGGCAGCAGCCGCCGGGCGACGTCCCCCCGGATCGCCTTGAAGCCGCATTGGGCGTCCGACAGCGAGGTGGCCAGGGTGCGGCGCAGCAGCAGGTTGTAGCCGCGAGAGATCACCTCCCGCTTCAGGCCGCGGACGACCCGGGACGAGCGGGACAGCCGGGTGCCGATCGCCAGGTCGGAGTGCCCACTGATCAGCGGTGCGACCAGGGGCAGCAGGGCGGCGAGGTCGGTGGAGAGGTCGACGTCCATGTAGACGAGCACGGGGGCGTCGGAGCGCAGCCACGCCGTCCGCAGGGCGCGTCCGCGGCCGGGCTCCGGCAGCACGAGCACCTCGACGCCGGGCAGTTCGGCGGCGACCCGGGCGGCCACCTCCACCGTCGCGTCGCTGCTCGCGTTCTCGGCGACCGTGATGCGGAAGGGATAGGGCAGCGCGCTCAGGTGCGCGTGCAGGCGGCGCAGGCACGGCTCGAGGTCGGTCTCCTCGTTGTGCACGGGGACGACGACGTCGAGGACCGGTTGCCGCGAGCCTGCTGCGTCGACACGGCCGGACGTGCCGGACAGGAGGACGGACATGGAGATCAACATCGGGCGCCGAGCTGGACCGGCGCCCGGAACCGCCTGGGTGTCACCTGTGAGTACCGGGCCGGGCGGCGCCGTGTAAGCAAGGGACATGCGCGCCGCTGGAGTGACCGAGTTCGGTGGGCCCGAGGCCCTGCACCTCGTCGACGTCCCCGATGAGCCGTTGGGCCCGGGCGAGGTGCGGCTGCGGGTGGCCGCGGCGGCGGTGAACCCGACCGACACCCACGCCCGCGCCGGCGCCTACGCCGAACGTGACCCGGTCAAGCAGCCGCCGTGGGTGCCGGGGATGGACGCCGCCGGCGTGGTCGTCGAGGTGGGCGACGGCGTCGACCACGTGGCACCGGGGGACACCGTGATGGCCATCGTCGTCCCGTCGGGCGCGCACGGGGGTTACCGGGAGGACCTCGTCCTGCCCGGCGACTCGGTGGTCCACGCCCCCGCGGGCACCGACGCGGTCGCCGCATCGACGCTGCCGATGAACGGCCTCACTGCGCGACTGGCCCTCGACCTCATGGCGCTGCGGCCGGGCCAGGTCCTGGCGGTGACCGGCGCGGCGGGCGCGTTCGGCGGCTACGTCGTCCAGCTGGCCAAGGCCGACGGGCTGACCGTCGTCGCCGATGCGTCCGAGGCCGACGAGGCGCTGGTGCGTGAGCTGGGCGCCGACGTCGTCGTCCGCCGGGGGGACGACGTCGCCGACCGGATCCGCGAGCACTTCCCCGAGGGCGTCGACGGGCTGGCCGACGGGTCGGTGCAGGACGCGCTCGTGCTGTCTGCTGTGAAGGACGGCGGTGCGGTGGCGACCGTGCGCGGGTACCGCGGCGACGGCTCGCGCGACCTGCGGATGTTCCCCACGCGGGTGCATCGGGCGGCGCAGGACCGGGCCGCGCTGGACCGGCTCCGGCAGCAGGCCGAGGACGGCGTCCTGACGCTGCGGGTGGCGGAGACCTTCCCGGTGGAGAAGGCGGCCGAGGCCCACCGCAAGCTCGAGCGCGGCGGGGTGCGTGGCCGGCTGGTCCTGACCTTCTGAAGTCGCGGCCAGTGCCCTGCACCTGGTTGGGTGCAGGGACGGTCGTGGGCAGTGGAGCCCGAACGCCTTCGGAGGTAGCGAGAAATGGTGCACAGAGTCGTCGTCAGCTACGGACAGCCCACGGATCCGGCGGCCTTCGATGCCCACTACCGGGACGCGCACGCGGCGCTCGCGCTGAAGGTGCCCGGTCTCCTCCGCTTCACCTGGGGCCATGGCAAGCCGATGGACCCGTCCCAGCCGGCGCCCTACCTCGTCGCCGAACTGGACTTCGAGTCGGAGCAGGCGATGGGAGAGGCTTTCGGCACCCCGGAGGGCCAGGCCGCCGCCGGTGACGTGGCGAATTTCGCGACCGGCGGGGCCACGATGGCGCACTTCGACGTGCACGAGGTGCGGTGACGGCGCGCATGGCGAGGAGCCGCCCGTGAACGGCGCGCAGGCACTGATCCGGACCCTCGTCGGCGCCGGCGTGGACGTCTGCTTCGCCAACCCCGGCACCTCCGAGATGCACTTCGTCGCCGCACTGGACGACGTACCCGACATGCGCGCAGTGCTCACCCTGTGCGAGGGCGTGGCCACCGGCGCGGCCGACGGCTACGCGCGGATGGCCGGCCGCCCGGCCGCGACGCTGCTGCACCTGGGGCCGGGCATGGGGAACGGGCTGGCCAACCTGCACAACGCCCGTCGCGGTCGCACGCCGCTGGTCAACGTCGTCGGCGACCACGCGCGCTCGCACAAGAGGCTCGACGCTCCGCTGGAGTCCGACATCGACTCCGTCGCCGCGACCTTCTCCGGCTGGGTGCGTCGCTCGCTGTCGCCGGCCGACGTCGCGGGTGACGCGGTCGAGGCGGTCGCCGCCGCGTCCTCGGCGCCCGGGTCGATCTCGACGCTGATCCTCCCGGCGGACGTCTCGTGGGAGGACGGCGCCCAGCCGGCCGCGCCGCCGACCGTGCGCCCCGCGCCGCGGGTGGCGCCGTCGGTGATCGAGGACGTCGCCGCGGTCCTCGCTCTCGGGGAACCGACCGTGCTGTTCCTCGGCGGCGACGTGTTGGACGCCGACGGTCAGCTGGCCGCGGCCCGGGTGGCCGCCGGCACCGGGGCGCGCCTGATGGCGGAGACCTTCCCCGCCCGGACGACACGCGGCGCCGGACTGCCCGACGTCGCGCGGCTGCCCTATCCGCCGGAGACGGCGATCGCTGCGCTCGAGGGGACGAAGCACCTCGTGCTCGCGGGCGCGACGTCGCCGGTGCACTTCTTCGCCTATCCGGACATGCCCGGCCACCCCGTGCCCGAGGGCTGCACCGTGCACGTGCTCAGCGCGCCGGGGGAGGACGGCGTCGCGGCGCTCCAGGCGCTGGCACGGGCAGCCGCGCCGGACGCGGCCCCGGACGTGCTGGAGGCATCACGGCCGGAGCTGCCGACCGGCGAACTGACCCCGCGCGCGATGGCGGCGGTGGTCGGTGCGCTCCTCCCCGAGAACGCGATCCTCGTCGACGAGGCGCTCACGTCGGGCGTGGGGCTGACGGAACTGACCTCGGGCGCCCCGCGACACGACTGGCTGTGCCTGACCGGCGGGGCGATCGGCGACGGGCTGCCGATGGCGCTGGGCGCGGCGATCGCCTGTCCCGACCGGCCGGTGATCGGGATCCAGGCCGATGGCAGTGCGATGTACACGATCTCGGCGCTGTGGTCCTACGCCCGCGAGCAGGCCGACATCACGACGATCGTCTGCGACAACGGCTCCTACGCGATCCTCCAGCACGAGCTGTCGCGGGTCGGTGCGGCGAGCGACGGCAAGCGCGCCGGGCAACTGCTCGACCTGGGCGGACCCGGCCTGGACTTCGTCGCGCTGGCCACCGGCATGGGCGTCCCGGCGACCCGGGCGACGACGGCAGAGGAACTGGCCGACCAGCTCCGGCGCGCGCTTGCCGAGCCCGGGCCGCACCTGATCGACGCGGT
>JAOPUS010000062.1 GCA_025963345.1 Blastococcus sp.
TCTTGAAGAGCCGGCTCGCCTGAGAAAGGACCCCGTCCTCCCCACCCCTCGAAGAAGGACCCCGTCCTCCTCACCGCTCGCAGGCTCGCGGTGAGCCTCTGGACGGGGCCGGCCCTGGACGGGGCCGGGACCGAGGCCTGGAACCGAAAGGTTCCGGGCCTCGTTCGTTCGTCGGGCCGTCGCTCGCCCCGGGACGGCCGGCCCCGCGGTCGGTTAGCGTGAGGCCGCCCCCCACCCGTGCTCGGAGGCCTCCCCGCTCGTGGCGAATCCCTACCTGCAGGTGCTGCGGACCCCGCATGCCCTGCCCATGGTGCTGGCCGCCTTCATCGGACGGCTTCCGCTGTCGATGGTCGGCCTGGGCTGCGTGCTGCTCGTCGCATCGGAGACCGGCTCCTACGGTCTGGGCGGGGCCGTCGCCGCTGCGGGTGCGGTGACCACCGCGCTGGCCGGCCCGGTGATCGGCCGGCTGGCCGACAGCCGCGGCCAGCGCCGCGTGCTCCTGCCGGTCCTGCTGGTCTTCGTGGTCTCCGGCGTGGCCTTCCTCTTCGCCGTGAAGGACGACTGGCCGCTGTGGACGGTGTTCCTCTCCGCCGGGGTGTCCGGCGCCTGCATCCCGCCGGTCTCCTCGATGATCCGGGTCCGCTGGACGCACCTGCTCCGCGGCAGTCATCGCCTGCCCACGGCGCTGGCCATGGAGTCGGTGGTCGACGAGTTCGTCTTCATCGTCGGCCCTGTCCTGGTGACCTTCCTGTCCACCACCGGCCACGCCACCAGCGGCGTGGTCACCGCGTTCGCCCTCGCCACCGTCGGCAGCCTGCTGTTCGCCGCGCAGTGCCGCACGGAGCCGCCGCCGGGCGGCCACGAGAGCCGCAGCGGACCCTCGGCCATGCGGACGCCGGGGCTGCGGGTGCTGTTCGTGGTGGGTGCGGCGGTCGGCGCGATCCTCGGGTGCCTGGAGATCGCGCTGGTCGCCTTCGCCGACGAGAGAGGCGCCAAGTCCCTGTCCGGCGTCCTCATCGCGGGCCTGGCGGTCGGGTCGATGGCCAGCGGTATCGGCTGGGGGACCGTGCACTGGCGGATGCCGCTGCGCCACCGGCTGGTCGGGGTGCTGATCCTGCTGACCGTGTGCAGTGTCCCGCTGCTGCTGGTGCACGACATCTGGCTGATGGTCCCGTTCGTCGTCCTCGCCGGGGTGGCGGTCTCGCCGTCCCTGATCAGCTCCTTCACCCTGGCCGAGGTGCTGGTCCCGCGGGCCGCGGTGACCGAGGCGTTCACCTGGATCGGGACGGCGCTGGGCCTGGGCGTCGCCATCGGAGCATCGGTCGCCGGCAAGGTGGTCGACGTCACCGGTGCGAACGCCGCCTTCCTGGTGGCGACCGTGGCGGCAGCGATCGCGGCGATCGCCGTGGGGCTGTTCCAGCGGCATCTCCGCGTGCCGGCCGAACACGCCACGACCCCGGTGCTGGCGCGGTGAGAACCCCGGACCGCCCGCCAAGGGCGCGCACCATCGACGAGTTGCTGGCACAGGTGCGCGGCCGGATCGGCCGGATCCCCCCGGCCGAGGCGGCCGCCCGGCTGGCGGCCGGCGCCCTGCTGGTCGACACGCGGCCCTGGGAGCAGCGCGTCCGCGACGGGGCGGTGCCGGGCGCGGTGGTCGTCGATCGCAACGTGCTGGAGTGGCGGCTGGACCCGGCCAGCCCCGACCGGTTGCCCCAGGCCACGGGATACGACCTCGAGGTCGTCGTCCTCTGCAACGAGGGGTACAGCTCCAGTCTGGTCGCGGACACGCTCCGCACCCTGGGGCTCACCCGGACCGTCGACGTGATCGGCGGCTTCGTCGCCTGGGCGGCAGCCGGGCTGCCCGTCGTCCCGGTGACGCAGGCGGACCTCGCGGCCTGAGGTGACCTCGCCGCGGAAAGCATGGACGGCGGCCCGGATATCACCGTAGGGTCCGCCGGCGGGCCGTCCTGCTCAGAACGCGACCGACGGCGCCCGCATCCACTCCGATCTCCGGACGGCGACATGACCCCGGCTGGCCCGCCCGAGCACGTGCGCGCACCCGGTGCCCGCGTGCTCGGCCGGCGCGGACCGGGCGCCCTGCTGCTGGCGCTCTCCTTGTGCGCCGTCTCGGTGGTTGCCGCAGTCCCGACGTCGGCGGCCCCGGTGACCCTCCTCGTCCGGGACGCCTTCTCGCGCACGGTCGCCGGCGGCTGGGGAACGGCAGATACGGGTGGCGCCTGGTCGGCGGCGACCACGTCCCGCTTCGCCGTCAGCGGCGGTGCCGGCACCATGGCGCTCACCAGCGACGGACAGACCCAGCAGGCGAACCTGCCCGGTGCGGGGAGCGCGAACGACCTGACCGCCACGTTCACGGCGAGCCGCACCCCGACCGGCGGCGGGTTGTACGTCTCGGTCGCCGGACGGCGGATCGCCGGCGTCGGGCAGTACGAGGCGAAGGTCCGCTGGCTGAGCGGTGGGGCGGTCGCGGTGTCCCTCGGCCGGGTCGACGCCCGGTGGGCGGAGACGATCATCTCCCCGGCGGTCACCGTCCCGAACGTCCGCGGGACGACGGGGCAGCTGGTGCGTGTCCGCGTCCAGGTCTCCGGGGCCGGTCCCACCACGGTGCGGGCGAAGGTCTGGCAGGCGTCCGCGTCCGAGCCCACTGCATGGACCCGGACGGCCACCGACGCGACCGCGGGATGGCAGGGCGAGGGCGGCGTCGGGCTCGGTGCCTACCTCTCCCGCAGTTCCGTCGCGCTCAACGTCCGGGTGGACGACGTCGCGGGCAGCCTCACCTCCGAAGTCAGCGAGCCCGTCATCCCACCGCCGCTCCCGCCGCCGCCCCCCGGCACCGGGAACGGTTCCGGCGATCCGGTGCTCCTGCCTGCGACCGGCCGGTCCGGGGACACCGCCGGCGCCGCGGCCCTGGGGACGACCGAGTACCCGGCGCCGGACGACGCCCTCTACGTCTCCCCGACCGGGAGTGACACCGGGGCGGGCACCCTGACCTCCCCGTGGCAGAGCGTGACCAAGGCGGTGAACAGCGCGCCGGACGGTGCCACGGTCGTCCTCCGCGAAGGCACGTACACCGAGAGCGTGACGATCCCGAAGGGCAAGCGCCTCACCCTGCAGCCGTACCCGCGCGAGACGGTGTGGTTCGACGGCAGCCGCGACGTCAGCGGCTGGGTGGCCGACGGCGCCGCCTGGCGGGTGAACGGCTGGACGGCCCAGTTCGACCACAGCCCGACCTACACCAAGGGTGCCGCGGACGGCCGGTCGCCGGGCTGGTCGTTCGTGAACCCCGCCTACCCCATGGCCGCGTACCCGGACATGGTGTTCATCGACGGCGTCCCCCAGTGGCAGGTCGCCTCGCGGGCCGCCGTCACCGAGGGCACGTTCTACGTCGACGACGGCGGCGACCGGCTCTACCTGGGCACCGACCCGGCCGGGCACTCGGTGCGGGCCAGCACGCTGAGCATCGGGCTGACCGTCTACGGCGCCGGAAGCGTGGTGCGCGGCATCGGCGTGCAGCGCTACGCGACACCGGTGCCGGACAAGGGCGCGCTGCGGGCGCTGGCGCCGGACGTGACGCTGGAGAACGTCGTCGTCCGCGACAACGCCACCCAGGGCATCTACGTCGGGGGGCAGAACCTCGGCATCCGCAACACGCTGCGGCACGTCACCGCGCAGGGCAACGGCCTGCTCGGCATCGAGTCCTCCTTCTCCGACGGCCTCGTCGTCGACGCGGTGCGGGTCACCGGCAACAACATCGAGCGGTTCAACCAGGCCCCTGTCTCCGGCGGCATGAAGATCTGCAGCGCCCGCGACCTCAGCGTCACGGGCAGTGTCTTCGCCGACAACGTCGGCACCGGCCTGTGGTTCGACGAGTCCGTCCACGGCGTGACGGTCGCGCGCAACGACATCCTGCGGAACACCGGACACGGCATCTCCTACGAGATCTCCAGCCAGGCGGTGATCGCCGACAACCTCGTCGCCGGCAACGGGGACGCCGGGATGAAGATCAACAACGCCTCGCGCATCGAGATCTGGAACAACACCGTCGTCGACAACGCGGGTCGGCCGATCTGGGTCGTGCAGGACTCCCGCCTCGCGAGCAACCGGAACACCGCCGGGCACGACCCGCGCCAGGCCTTCCCCGACCCCACGGTGACCTGGCTGCTCGGGCCGGTGACCCTCGGGAACAACGTCGTCGGTGGCCGGACGACGGCGAACTGCGTGCTGTGCGTGCAGGACACGGCGCTGCGCCGCACACCCGCGCAGATCGGCCTCGTCGTCGACGGCAACGTCTGGGGCCGGCCGGGGGCCACGACTCCCACGGTGCTGGCCACGTGGCCGACCGGTTCCAGCAGCACCCGGACGTACCCGACCCTCGCCGCGCTGACCGCGGGCATCGCCCAGGAGGCCCACGGCGCCGAGCTCACCGGCCCGGCGCTCGTCGATGCGGCGTACCGGCTGACCGCGGAGACGACGGCGGCCGCCGCGGTGGTCCAGCCGCTGCCCGGCTGGATCTCGGCGCTGGCCGGGGCGTCCGGACTCGATCCCTGGCTCGGCGCGCGGTTCGGCTGACGGTCGTTCTCCCCAGGCCTGCGATGCTCGGGCGGTGAGCCGTCCCCGTCCCGCCGCCGGTGGTGGCCGCCGCCTGGGGGTGGCACCCGAACGCCTGGGGAAATGGCTGGACGGGGTCGCCGACCGGCACGGCGCGTTCATCGACGTCGTCCTCGTCGACGGCGTCGTGAACGTGACCTGCGCTGACAGCACGACCCTCGCTCTGCGTGCGCCGTTCGACTGGACGCCGGGTCCGGCCCTGCTGACGTCCTTCACCGCAGCCGCGCGGGAGCCGCGCCGGGCCGCGGTGTTGCTGGTCCGGCGGGGGCGCTGGGCGGTCGGGGTGTTCGACGGGTCCGACCTCGTCGTCTCCAAGGTCGACGCCCGGCAGGTCCAGGGCCGGACGGCGGCCGGCGGCTGGTCGCAGCAGCGCTTCGCTCGGCGGCGCGGCCACCAGACCGACGCGGTCGTCGAGCACGCGGTGGAGACAGCCGTGCGGGTGCTGCTGCCGCACGCCGGGTCCGTGGCCGCGTTCTTCACCGGCGGCGACCGCGGCCTCACCGACGAGGTGCTCGCCGACCGCCGGCTGGCGCCGCTGGCCGCGCTGCGCCGGGAACCGCCCCTGGACGTGGGCGAGCCGACGAAGGCGGTCCTGCTCGAGACGCCCAAGCAGTTCCGCGCCGTCGACGTGGTCATCAAGGAACCCGGCGATTAGTGCACTAACCGCCGGGCGGTTAGTGCACAAACTGCCGGACGGCGGGACGGCGTAATGTCCATCGACCGTGTCTCACTCAGCGATTCCTGAGACCTCCCTCCCCGATCCCGTACTCACCGCCGAGCGCGCCCACCTCGCGCGCGCGGCCGACTGCCTGACGCAGATGCGTACCGCCGCCTCCGCGGTCGTCGACGCGGGCGTCGACGCGTGGGCCTCCGAGCGGCTCGGCGCGGCCCGCGCCGAGCGACTGCGCCACCTGGCCGCCGACCCGGGCGTGCCCGCCTTCTTCGGGCGTACGGACACTTCCGAGGAGACGTTCCACATCGGCCGGCGGCACGTCCGCGACGCGGCCGGCGACCCGGTCGTCATCGACTGGCGGGCGCCGATGAGCCGGCCGTTCTACCAGGCCAGCGCGGTCGACCCGCAGGGCCTCGAGCGTCGCCGCCGGTTCGGTTTCCTCGCCGGGGAGCTCACCGGCTACGAGGACGAGCCACTGGTCGCCGGGGACGAGCACGACAGTCGGTTCCTGCGGGAAGAGATCGAACGGCCCCGCAGCGGGCCCATGCGCGACATCGTCGCCACCATCCAGCCCGACCAGGACGACATCGTCCGCGCACCTCTGGGCCAGTCGATCTGCGTGCAGGGCGCCCCGGGCACCGGCAAGACGGCGGTCGGCCTGCACCGGGCGGCCTTTCTCCTCTACACGCACGGCGGGCAGCTCGCCCGGTCCGGCGTCCTGGTGATCGGCCCGAACCGGGCGTTCCTCCGCTACATCGAGGAGGTCCTGCCGACCCTCGGCGAGGTGGAGGTCGACCAGACGACGGTCGCCGGACTGACCGCGCGGGTCCCGGTCCGCGCGGTGGACCGTCCCGAGGTCGCCGTCCTCAAGGGCGACGCCCGGATGGCGGAGGTGCTGCGCCGGGCGCTGTGGGGGGAGATCGCCAAGCCCGTCGACTCGATCCAGGTGCCGCTGGCCGGTCGGAAGTACCGGGTGACGGTCGAGCGGCTCAAGCGCTATGTGGACGACGTCCGGCGGCGGGGTCGCGCCGACGACGACCAGCAGCTGCTGCACTACGCCGCGGGACGCGAACGTCTGGCGATGCTGGTCGCGGAGGACGCCCGCCGGCAGAAGGAGGAGGCCGGCGGCAGCCCGAGCGACGCCGAGACCCGCCGGGCCGCCCGGAGCACCGAGGTCCGCGCGTTCTGTGACGAGGTGTGGCCGGCCCGCGAGGCTGCCGGCATGGTCCACGACCTCCTGCGCGACCCGGCCCGGCTGGCCCGCGCGGCCCGGGGCGTCCTCACCGACGACGAGCAGGCATTGCTGCGCTGGACAGCGAGCCCGCGGTCGGTGCGCACCGCGCCCTGGACCGACGCCGACGCCGTCCTGGTCGACGAGGTGGCCGGTCTGCTGGACCGCACCCCCGGCTACGGGCACGTCGTGCTCGACGAGGCCCAGGACCTCTCCCCGATGCAGTGCCGGGCGGTGGCCCGCCGGCTGGCCGCGGGGTCGCTCACCGTGCTCGGCGACCTGGCCCAGGCCACCAGCCCGTGGTCGCCGTCGGACTGGCAGGAGACCCTCGCGGGCCTGGGCCGGCCAGACACCGTCGTCCGCCCGCTGACCCGCGGCTACCGGGTTCCGGGGGAGGTGCTGGACTTCGCGAACCGGCTGCTCCCGCTGATCGCTCCCGGCCTGCCCGCCGCCACGGCGGTCCGCTCCGAGCCGGGCTCGCTGAGCGTCCGGGCGGTGTCGGCTCTGGGGCAGCCGCTGGTCGACGTGGTGGGGGAGCTGCAGGCGGTCCCCGGCTCGATCGGCGTCGTCTGCGCCGACGCCGCCGTCCCCGAGGTCACCGGCCTGCTCGCCGCCGCCGGGATCCCCGCAACGGCGCTGACCGACGACGGTGCCGAGGCCGCGGCGGTCGCCGTCGTCCCGGCCACACTGGCCAAGGGGCTGGAGTTCGACGCGGTCGTGGTGGTCGACCCGGCGGCGATCGTGGCCGCCGAGCCGCGCGGCCTGCACCGGCTCTACGTCGTCCTCACCCGGGCCGTGAGCACCCTCGTCGTCCTGCACCGCGAGGACCTTCCGGCACCCCTGGCGCTCTGACCTCGGTGTTCACTGCTGCCCGGCGCGTTGCGTCACGGGACGGCTACGGACGGCGCGGGGGATTGTGAGCCACTGCGTTCTCTGTTGAGGTGATCCCCGCATCGGAGGGAGGGCCCATGAGTCAGCTCGCGCGCAGCGTCCGCACGCTGTTCGTGCTGGCCCTGAGCATCGTGCTCGCCGGCGCCCTGCTCGCCGGGTTGCTGCTGCCCTGGGTGGGCGGCCCCGGGCTGGTCGCGCAGCAGTCGACGAGCCTGCTCGGTGAGCCGCCGCTCGAGCTGACCGAGGACACGCCGCCGGCGAACACCACGATGCTGGCCGCGAACGGCGAGCTGATCACGTCCTTCTACCAGGAGAACCGGGCCCCGGTCGCGAGCGAGCAGATCGCCGCCGTCATGAAACAGGCGATGGTGGCCATCGAGGACGCCCGCTTCTACGAGCACGCCGGCCTCGACGTCCAGGGCACGCTCCGGGCGGTACTGGCCAACCTCGCGGCCGGCGGCGTGCAGGAGGGCGGCTCGACCCTGACCCAGCAACTGGTCAAGCAGACCCTGCTCCAGACGGCCGACACGCCCGAGGAGCGAGTCGCCGCGACCGAGCAGACGCTCGGCCGCAAGCTGCGCGAGGCGCGCCTGGCCCTCGCACTGGAGGACGTCTACAGCAAGGACGAGCTGCTCACCCGCTACCTCAACATCGTCTACTACGGGCAGAACGCGTACGGGGTCCAGCCGGCGGCGCGGGCGTTCTTCGGGGTGGACGCCTCCGCCCTGACCCTGACCCAGGCGGCGCTGCTCGCCGGCCTCGTGCGGAGCCCGTCGGACGACGACCCGTTCACCGATCCCGAGGGCGCGACGATCCGGCGCAACCAGGTGCTCACGCGCATGGCGACGCAGGGTTACATCACGCCGGTGGACAGGGACGCGGCGATCGCCGCCCCGCTCGGTCTCGCGCCGGGCCCCGCCCCGCGCCGGGGCTGCGTCGAGGCGAGCGTCGGCCCCTACGTCTGCGACTTCGTGCAGAAGTACGTGATCCAGACCCTCGGCCTGACCCAGGATCAGCTCGACCACGGCGGCTACGTCATCCAGACGACGCTGGACCCCGAGCTGCAGCGCTCCGGCGACACCGCCGTCCTCAACACCCTCCCGCTGGAGGACAGCCGGGCCGCGACGTTCTCCGCCGTCCAGCCGGGCACCGGGCACCTGCTCGCCCTGAGCGTCAACCGGATCTTCGGCTACGACCTCAGCGACCCGCGGCAGGAGTCCTACAACCTCAACGTGTACCCCAGCCGGGGCGCGGGCTCCACGTACAAGGTGTTCGTCGCCGCCGCGGCGCTCGCCCGTGGCTACTCGACGCAGTACACGCTCACGGCGCCCAGCCCGTACACATCTCGCGTCTACAAGGAGCAGGGCGGGCCGTACCGCGTCGAGAACGCGGGGCGTTACCGGGCGTCGCTGGACCTGACCACGGCGTTGTACCAGTCGTCGAACACCTACTTCGTCGCGCTGGAGGACGCCCTCGGCAGCGTCGAGGAGCCGGTGCGGATGGCCGAGCGGATGGGGCTCTACCAGTTCGGCCCCGGGGGCATGGCGCAGGAGGTCATCGACCAGAACCGCGGGTCCTTCACCCTCGGGCCCGACGCGACCAGCCCCCTCGGGCTGGCGAGCGCCTACTCCACGCTGGCGGCCGGCGGGACGCAGTGCGACGTCACCCCCGTGACGGCGGTGCTCGACCAGCACGGCGATCCGCTGAAGGACTCCCGCGGCGTGCCGGTCGTGACGAACGACCGGTGCACACCGGAGGCGATCCCGGCGGGCGTCGCGAACACGCTGAACCAGATGCTGCGCAAGGACGTCGAGCCCGGGAACCCGGGCCAGACCGCGCCGGCCGCCTACGTCCGTGGCCACCAGATCGCCGGCAAGACCGGCACGGCGCAGGGCAACGTGTCGGTGGCCTTCGTCGGCTACACGCCGGAGATCACCGCGAGCGTGATGGTGTTCAACCCGAAGGTGAACGAGAACGTCGGCGGCTTCGGCGGCGGCAAGGGCGCGACGGTCTGGCGTGACGCGATGGCGCCGATCCTGGAGGCGCGGGGGAGCGGGGAGTTCCCGCCGGCCGACCCCGTCGTCGTCAACGGCAACACCCGGCCCGTGCCCGGATGCACGACGGTGAGCCAGTGCCGCAGCGTGCTGAGCGCGGCCGGCTTCCAGACCAGCACGGTGCGGGTCGACAGCGACAAGAAGGAAGGCGAGCTGGCCGGCACCAGCCCGCCCCGTGGCGGGCGGGCCGTGCCCGGTCAGCTCGTGTCGATCCTGGTCAGCAACGGATCGGACTACACGGAGCCCACGCAAGGTCCGCCGGCGCCAGGCCCGGGCCCCACGCCCTCTCCGCCGGTGGACCCGCCGACGTCACCGGGCGTTCCGGACCGTCCGGCCGGCGTCCCGTGGCAGCCGCAGCTCCCGGACTGGATCCCGCGACCCGGCCGCTGAAGCGACCTTCTCGCAGCTCGCCCGCCGAACGCGAGCAGGCCGACCCCGGCTTCCACCAGCTGGAACACGGCGCCCGCACCGTGGGGCTGAAGTCGGGAAACACCGCGCCGCCAGGCGTTGACTTTTGCTTCTCGTAGACATTAGCGTGCCGCCGACGGACGAAAGGAGACGCAACGATGCGGCTCGCTTACCACTCCATCACCTGGGGCGGAGTCATCGGGGCTCCCCAGGGGGTCACCAGCATCAAGGACCTCTACTACCTGTCCAACGGGTCGCTGGAGGCTGCCGTCCAGGACATCGCGGCGGCCGGCTACCAGGGCACCGAGGTCTTCGACGGCAATCTCGCCGCCTTCGCCGACCGCCCCGAGGTCCTGACCGATCTGTTCGCTGCGACCGGTGTGGAGCTGGTCAGCGTCTACACCGGCGCGAACTTCGTCTACGCCGACGTGCTCCCGGACGAGATGCACCGCATCCGTTCGGCATGTGAGCTGGCCGTGACCTTCGGGGCCTCCCGGCTGGTCGTCGGCGGCGGTGCGCGCAGAGCGTCGGGCACGACGGCCGAGGACTACGACCGGCTCGGCGCCGCGCTCGACGCCGTGGCCGACCTGGCCGGCGAGCACGGCCTGGACGCCAGCTACCACCCGCACCTCTCGACGATCGTCGAGAGCCCGGACGAGCTGGACCGGCTCATGCAGCGGACCCGGATCGGTTTCTGCCCCGACACCGCGCACCTGGCCGCCGGCGGCGGGGACCCCGCCGAGCTGATCCGCCGGTACGCCGACCGACTGCGTCACGTCCATCTCAAGGACGTCGCGCTGGAGACCCTGCAGTTCCTGCCCCTGGGTCAGGGCGATCTCGACCTGGTCGACATCGTCCGTGCGGTGCGGGAGGCGAACTACGACAGCTGGCTGGTCGTCGAGCTGGACTCCTACGACGGCGATCCCCGCGAGGCCGCCGAGATCAGCCGGGCCCATCTCACCCAGATCCTCGACGATCTCGACGCCTGACCGGCGCCGCGCCGTCCAGGGCGCGACTGCCGGACCGCACCACGTCCTGCACCACCTGTCTGCTCGTCCCTTTCCGGAGAGTGAGTCATGAACCGACGTCCTGCCCGGCGCCTGCGCGCCGTCCCCCTCGTGCTGGTCACGGTGGCCGCCACACTTCTGTCCGCCTGTTCCAGCGCCGGCGGCGACGCCGCCACGCCGGCCGGTGGTGTCGACCAGGCCGCCGTCGACAAGGCCAACGCGGCCCTGGCGGACCTGGAGGGCAAGGTCCTCAGCACCGGCCCCAACGGCGAGGAGGCCTCGCCCGTCGAGGACGTCGTCCTCACCGACGCGCAGGTCGCACAGGTCAAGGCGATGGGCGCCAAGGCGGCCATCGTCATGCACTACGGGGGGAACGACTGGTCCACCGCGCAGGTGGACGGCCTGAACTCGGAGTTCCAGCGCCTCGGCATCGAGGTCGTCGCCACCACCGACGCCGACTTCAAGCCCGAGCAGCAGGTCAACGACATCGAGACGGTCATGACCCGCAACCCGAACATCATCGTCTCGATCCCGACCGACCCGGTCGCCACCGCCGGTGCCTACCGCAAGGCCGCCGACGCCGGCATCAAGCTCGTGTTCATGGACAACGTGCCCGACGGCTTCACGGCCGGCACCGACTACGTGTCGATGGTCTCGGCGGACAACTTCGGCAACGGCGTGGTGTCCGCGCACCTCATGGCCCGGTCGCTCGGCGGCTCCGGGAAGATCGGGCTGATCTACCACGAGGCCGACTTCTTCGTGACGAAGCAGCGCTACGACGGCTTCAAGCAGACGATGGAGGAGAACTACCCCGACATCGAGCTCGTCGAGGAGCAGGGCATCGCCGGTCCCGACTTCGCCGGTGACGCGCAGAAGGTGGCCGACGCGATGCTCAGCCAGCACGCCGACCTCGACGGCATCTGGGCCGTCTGGGACGTCCCCGCGGAGGGCGTGCTCGCCGCGGCCCGTTCCGCCGGCCGCAACGACCTGAAGGTCGCCACCGAGGACCTCGGTCTCAACGTCGCGATCGCGCTGGCCAAGGACGAGAACGTCGTCGGCCTGGGCGCCCAGCTCCCGTTCGACCAGGGGGTCACCGAGGCCCGCCTCGCCGCGCTGTCCCTGCTCGGCCAGCCGACCCCGCCGTACGTGGCGCTGAGCGCGCTGCCGGTCGACCACGACAACGTTCTGGACGCGTGGAAGACCGTCTACCACTCCGATCCGCCGTCGGACCTGGCCGACTCCTTCAAGGACTGATCGGTAGCGGATGAGTTCTGAGGAGGGTGCTGCGGCGTCCCCGCGCGAGGGCCGGGACGCCGCGGTGCGCAGGCGCGGAATCAACAAGTCCTTCGACGGCGTCCGCGTGCTCACCGATGTCGACTTCGAGGTCCGGCGCGGGGAAGTGCACGCGCTCGCGGGCGGGAACGGCGCCGGCAAGTCCACGCTCATGAAGATCCTGCAGGGCGTCTACAGCCTCGACGCCGGCGAGATCGAGATCGACGGCCGGCCCGTGCAGCTCTCGAGCATCCAGGACGCCCGGGCGGCCGGGATCGGGATGGTGTTCCAGGAGTTCAGCCTGGTTCCCACGCTGACCGTGGCCCAGAACATCTCGCTGGGCGTCGAGCCGCTGGGGCGTATGGGGCTGATCCGCGACCGCGAGGCGGCGCGGCGGGCCCGCGAGGTGTTCGCCGAGATGGGGGTCGACGTCGATCCGCGCGCGGTCGTCGGGGACCTGGGCACGGCCTACTGGCAGCTGACGGAGATCGCGAAGGCCCTCTCCCAGCAGGCGCGCGTGCTGATCATGGACGAGCCGACGGCGAGCCTGGCCAAGCACGAGGCGGACACCCTCTTCGAGCTGGTCGGCCGCCTGACCCAGCGCGGGATCTCGGTCATCTACATCTCGCACCGGATGGAGGAGGTCTACCGGATCGCCGACCGCATCACGATCCTGCGCGACGGGCGACGCCTGCTCACCGGGCCGCTCACAGAGGTCACCCCCGAACAGATCGTGCAGGGGATCGTCGGCAAGGAGATCGAGGGGCAGATGTCCTACCAGCAGCGCAACGCCGGCGGCGACGCCGGGGAGCCGGTGCTGGAGCTCCGGGACGTGACCGCGGGCCCGAGGGTCCAGAGCATCTCTTTCACGGTGGCACGCGGGGAGATCGTCGGGCTGGCCGGCTTGATGGGCAGTGGGCGCACCGAGCTCGCCCGGGTGCTGTTCGGCATCGACCCGATCCGCAGCGGCTCCCTCCGGCTCCGGGGCGCCGAGCTACGGCTGCAGGGGCCGCAGGACGCCATCCGTGCCGGCATCGCGCTGATCCCGGAGGACCGGCGGGCGCAGGGGCTCATCCTCGACCACTCCGTGCGGGAGAACCTCACCCTCCCTCTGCTCGGACGGATGCGCCGCGGCCCGCTGCTCGACGACCGCAAGGGGCGCGCGCTGGCCCGGGGGCTCATCGAGCGCTTCAAGGTCAAGGTCGCCGACCCCGACAAGCCGGTACGCCGGCTCTCCGGCGGCAACCAGCAGAAGGTCGTCATCGCCAAGTGGCTGGGCACTGATCCCCAGATCCTGGTCATGGACGAGCCCACAGCCGGGGTCGACATCGGCACCAAGAACGAGATCCTGGCGGCCATCCGCAGCCTGGCCGACCAGGGCATGGCCGTCCTGGTGATCTCCTCCGAGTACCCCGAGCTGCTCGCCGTCAGCGACCGCGTCGTCGTCCTCCGCAACGGCCGGGTGCACCGGCAGCTGGACCGCGCGGAGATCCCCGACGAGAACCACCTCCAACTCGTAGTCCAAGGAGCCTGAGGCATGTCCACGACAACGGATCCCGATCCGGGCCCGACCGAGACGTCCGTCCCGGCGGCCGGGGCGCGATCGCTGACCGGACTGCTGCGCGGCCTGGACTGGCGGCGCTACATCATCTACATCGGGTTCGTCGTCGTCTTCGCCGTCTTCGCCGTGACGCTGGGCGACCGCGGTTTCGTGTCGTCGAACAACCTGCTCAACATCTTCCGGCAGGCGGCGACCATCTCGATCATCGCGGTCGGCGTCACGTTCGTGATCTCCTGCGCCGAGATCGACCTGAGCGTCGGTTCGGTGGCCGGCCTGGCCAGCGTCTGCACCGCGATGGCCATCTCGACCTGGGGCATCGTCGCCGGCATCCTCGCAGGCCTCGCCGTGGGTGTGGTCGTCGGGGCGATCAACGGGACGCTTGTGAGCATGCTCAACATCCCGTCGTTCCTGGTGACTCTGGGGATGCTGGGCATGGCGGCCGGTGTCGCGCAGTGGATCACCGACTCCGCGCCACAGCCGATCCTGGACGACACGTTCAACCTCATCTTCGGCGGCGGGAACTTCGGCCCGATCCCCGGTCTGCTGGTCTGGATGGCGCTCTTCGTCGCGCTCGGCGCGGTCGTGCTGGCCAAGACGCGGTTCGGCCGGCAGGTCCTCGCCACCGGAGGGAACCGGATCGCCGCGGAGTTCAGCGGCGTCCGCACCCGGCGGATCAAGTTCCAGGTGATGCTCCTGTCGGCCGTCGTGGCCAGCGTCGCGGGGATGCTGTACGCCGGGCGCCTGGAGTCCGGCCGCTTCCAGTGGGGCGCCGGGGACGAGCTCTCGGCCATCGCCGCGGTGATCCTGGGCGGCACCAGCCTCTTCGGGGGCTACGGGACCGTGATCGGCACGCTGTTCGGCTCGCTCATGATCAGCCTCATCAACAACGGGCTGATCCTCGCGGGCCTGGAGACCAGCCAACAGCAGGTGGTGCGCGGGGCGATCATCATCCTCGCCGTGGCCCTGGCCCGCCGGAAGTGAGCCCGCAGGCCCCTAGCGAGGGGAACGGCGGCCCCGTCCGGTTCGGCATCATCGGTACCGGGTTCATGGCGCGGGTCCACGCGCACGCGGTCCGTGCCGGGGGTGGGACGGTGACCCGGCTCGCCGGCAGCTCTCCGGAGCGCGGGAAGGAGGCGGCCGGACGCCTCCACGTCGCGGAGGTCGCGGCGTCCGTGGAGGAGCTGGTCGAGGCGCCCGACGTCGACGTCGTCAGCGTCTGCACCCCCAATCACCTGCACGGCCCGATGGCCGAGCTGGCGCTCTCGGCCGGCAAGCACGTGATCTGCGAGAAGCCCCTGGCGGTGACCGCCCCGGAGGCCGCGCACCTGGCCGGCCTGGCCGGTCGCACGGGCAGGCTGACCGCCGTGCCCTTCGTCTACCGGTACTACCCCACGGTGCGAGAGGCCCGCGCGCGGATCGCACGGGGTGACGCCGGGCGGCTCTGGATGCTGCACGGCTCCTACCTGCAGGACTGGCTCGCCTCTCCCGCTGCGACCGACTGGCGGGTGGACCCCGCCCGTGGCGGGGTGTCCCGCGCCTTCGGCGACATCGGGGTCCACTGGTGCGACCTCATGGAGTTCGTGACCGGGCACCGGATCGTCGAGCTCACCGCGACCACGGCCCGCGCGCACGAGGCCCGGGGGGAGGTCCCGGTGGCCACGGAGGACGGCGCCTGCGTCCTCTTCCGCACCGACCAGGGCGCCACGGGCAGTGTGCTGGTGAGCCAGGTGTCGCCGGGCCGGAAGAACGCGCTGACGTTCTCCTTCGACGGCACCGAGGCCTCCTTCGGCTTCGACCAGGAGCGCCCGGAGACGCTCCGCATCGGTGGCGCGGCCGGCGACCTCGTGGTCCAGCGCGACTCCGACCACCTCACCCCGGCGGCCGCGCGCTACGCCGTCCTGCCCCCAGGGCACCCTCAGGGCTACCAGGACTGCTTCAACGGGTTCTTCGCCGACGTGATCGCGGGAGTCCGGGGCGAGGACGTCGTCGGTCTGCCCTCGTTCGACGACGGCCTCAGGGCGGCGCGGATCACCGCGGCGGTCGTGGAGGCGGCGGCGTCGGGGACCTGGGTGCGGGTCGCTACCTGACTCGGGTCCTTTCTCAGGCCGCCGGCTCCTCGGCGATCTCGGGGTAGCCGGACGGGGACCCCACCGGCAGCCACCGGCCCAGGCGCTGCCGGCTGAACAGCTCGTCGAGCACCATGTGCGCGGCGCCGGAGAGGGCGGGGTCCGGCGTCAGCGTGGACCGCTCGATCCGGAGCTCGCGCGTCGCCAGGGGGAGGGAGCGCCGGTACACCGTCTCCCGCACCGAGGCCAGGATCATGTCGCCGGCGAGCGCGACGCCGCCACCGAGCAACACCAGCGACGGGTTGAAGAAGTTCACCAGGGTCGCGACGGTCTCGCCGACGAGCTGGCCCGAGCGGCTCAGCAACTCGACGGCGACCGGGTCGCCGTGCTCGGCGGCGACGGCGACGTCGGCGGCGGCGATCGGCTGACCGGCGGCGAGCATGCGGCCCAGGAACTCGCTGCGGCCCTCCGCCGCTGCGACGGTGCCGTCGCGGCTCAGCGCGGCCCCACCGGCGAGCGCCTCGAGGCACCCCACGTTGCCGCAGCGGCAGACGATGCCACTGGCCGCGTCGACCCGGGCGTGGCCGATGTCGCCGGCCGCCCCCTGGGTGCCGCGATGCAGGCGGCCGGAGGAGATGAGGCCGGCGCCGATCCCGGTTCCGACCTTCACGTAGATGACGTCCTGCTGGTTCCGGGCGGCTCCGACGCGCAGCTCGCCCAGCGCCATGAGGTTCACGTCGTTGTCCACCCACACGGGGACGTCGTGCCGCTCGGACAACCGGGCGCGCACCGGGTAGCCGTCCCAGCCGGGCATGATCGGCGGGCTGACCGGGGTGCCCGAGGCGAACTCGACGGGCCCGGGCAGGCCGACGCCGATCCCGTAGATCGGTGCCTCGGGGACCGTGGTCCGGGACAGCAACTGGTCGAACAACTGCTCGAGGCGGGCCAGCGTGGCGTCGGGGCCGGCGGCGATGTCACCGGGTTCTACGACGAAGTCGAGCACCCGTCCCGTGAGGTCGGTGACGCCCGCCGCGAGGTGGGTCGCGCCCAGTGGCGCCACGAGGACCAGGCCCGCCTCGGCGCGGACCGCCAGTTCTCGGGGTGGCCGCCCGCCGGTGGAGCGGCCGAGCTCGCTCTCGACGAGCAGGCCGCTGTCCATCAGCTCTGCCACCCGCTGGGTGACCGCCCCCCGGCCCATCCCCGAGAGCCGGGCCAGCTCCGGGCGGGTCCGGGCCTGGCCCGAGCGCACCAGGTGCAGCACGGTCACCAGTCCGTCCAGCTGGTCGGTGCTGACGGGGGCCCGCGTCGCGGCACTCAGCGACGACTCGTCCATCCGTCCACCTCCCGTCACCCCGCCCTTGACTTATGCATGAGCCGAGCACAACATACCGACACGCCTGCCAAAGAGGTCCAGGCGCTGAACAACCGGCTGCCCCGCGCCTCCGCGATTGTCCGTCGCTCGCGCCGTCGGGGCACCTGGGGCGGAGGGGTGATGAGGCTCGAGTCGCTGACGGCGCGCGTGCCGGGGCGCAGTCCCGAGGAGATCGCCGTCCGGGCCGCCCAGGAAGGCTTCACGCCCATCGCCGACGAGCACGGCCTGACCCTGTCGTGCCTGGCGCACTACGACAACAACCTCGACGACAACAACCTCGACGCCGGCGAGAAGGCGGCCCTCCTGGTCGCGTGACCTTCTGTCCCTCCGTGCACGGCCTTCCCGGCCCCGCACCAGCCCGATGACCGTGTACGACCGCTGCTCCGCGGCGGCTCACTGAGAGGAACCACCCGATGGGCAAGCTCGATGGCAAGGTGGCCGTCATCACCGGTGGCGGACGGGGTCAGGGCCGCTCGCACGCGGTGCGACTGGCCGCCGAAGGCGCCGACATCGTCATCTGCGACATCACCGAACAGGTGCCCTCCGTGCCCTTCGCCACGGGGCGGCCCGGTGACCTCGACCAGACCGTGGCCGAGGTGGAGAAGGAAGGGCGGCGCTGCGTCGCCATCGAGGCCGACGTGCGCAGCACGGCGGACATGCAGCGCCTGGCCGACACCGCGATGAAGGAGTTCGGGCGCATCGACTTCCTGCTGGCCAACGCGGGGATCCTGAGCCTCTCCGACAACACGTGGGAGCTCACCGACGAGCAGTGGGACGACATGATCGACATCAACCTGACGGGCGTGTTCAAGGCCTGCCGGGCTGTGGTGCCGCACATCCGCTCCGGCGGGAACGGCGGGTCGATCATCATCACCTCGTCGATCGCGGGCCTCCGGGGCGTGGCCGGCTGCACGCACTACACAGCGGCCAAGCACGGCATCGTGGGCCTCATGAAGACGCTGGCCCGCGAGCTGGCGCCCGAGATGATCCGCGTCAACACGCTGCACCCGACCGGCGTGGACTCCCCGATGTCGAACAACGACTTCTTCCCGCAGTGGCTCGACGAGCACGAGGAGCTCGGTAACGCCATGCGGTTCAACCTGATGCCGGTCGACTCGATGCCGATGGCCGACGTCTCCGGTGTGGTGGCCTTCCTGTGCTCGGACGAGGCCAAGTGGATCACCGGCTCCACCGTTCAGGTGGATGCCGGCTTCATGCTCAAGTAGCCCCCGACGTCGGCCGTCCCGCCACCTGCCCCGTGTCACCGGGGTTCGAGCAGGTGGCGGGCGGCCGCATAGCCCCCCAGGCCACTGACGGCGCCGCCACGGACGGTCCCGCCCGAGGAGGCGGCGACGATCCGCGGGTGGTCCGTCGCGACGCCCCAGCCGCCCACCTGCTCGGGCGTCACCGCGACCGGCCAGGACAGCTCGCCGTGGAAGATGTGCCCGCCGGGCATGGCCAGGGAGGCTTCGACGTCCAGCGGTGAGGCGGCCTGCAGGCAGGGGTCGCCGGAGGCGTCGCGCGCCAGGCAGTCCACCAGCGGTTCCTCGAGGTGGGCGTCGAGCTGGGCCACGACCCGGCGGACCGCCTCCCGCCGGGTGCCCACCGGGTCGTCGCGGAAGAGCTCGGCCGGGGTGTGCAGGCCGAAGAGCGTCAGCGTGTGGTGCCCGGTGGCCCGCTCGACCGGCCCGAGGATCGACGGGTCGGTCAGCGAGTGGCAGTACACCTCGAACGGGATGACGTCGGGCAGCTGTCCGGCCGAGGCCTGCGCATAGGCGGCGTCGAGCTGGGCCGCCGCCTCGTCCACGTGGAACGTGCCGGCGAAGGCGGTCGCGGGGTCCGCGCCGGACCGCAGCCGCGGCAGCCGCGCGAGCACCATGTTCACCTTCAGCTGCGAGCCGGAGGGCCGCGGGCCGGCGTCCGCGCCGGTCAGCTCGGCCAGCACGCTCGGCGCGGCCCCGCAGACGACGTGGCCGGCGTCGACGGACTGCTCGGCGCCGGCCTCGTCGGTCCAGTGCACGGTCACGCCGTCCGCGCGCGGGTCGAGGGCGGTGACCGTGGCCCGGGTGACCAGCTCCGCGCCGTTCCGCCGGGCCGCGGCGGCCATGGCGCCGGTGACCGCACCCATGCCGCCGACGGGCACCCGCCAGCGGCCGGTGCCGTTGCCGATCAGGTGGTAGAGGAAGCAGCGACCGGCGCGCCCGTCGGGCGTGTGCACGTCGGCGAACGTGCCGATCAGGCCGTCGGTGAGCGCGATCCCGCGGACGTCGTCGTCGGCGAGGTGCTCGCCCACGACGTCGGCGAGCGGGCGGTCGCGCAGGTCGTGCCAGAGCTCGGGGTCCCGCAGCCGGCCGGCCAGGTCGTCGGCGCTCAGGAGTGGCTCGGTGAGCGTGGGGGCGAGGTCCTCGGCGAGCGTCGCCAGTCGGCCGTAGAAGCGCCGCCAGCCGGCGAACTCGTCGTCGGCCCCCGTGAGCTGCCGGAAGGAGGTGGCGGTGGCCGGGCCCTCGTCGCGCTCGACCAGCAGCCCGGTGGACCGTCCGGCCCGCATCGTCGGGGTGTACGACGCGACCGCGCGGTCGATCAGCCGGACCTCCAGGCCGAGGTCGTCGACGATGCGGTCGGGCAGCAGGCTGACCAGGTAGGAGTACGCCGACAGGCGGACGTCGACGCCCTCGAAGACCTGCTGGCTGACCGCGGCGCCCCCGACCTGGGCGGCCCGTTCGAGAACCAGCACGGACTTCCCGGCGCGGACGAGATAGGCCGCGGCCACCAGGCCGTTGTGGCCGCCTCCGACCACCACCACGTCGTAGCTGCTGCGCGTCACCGGCGGACGGTATCCGGCACGGTGCTGCGGCAGTACCAGTTCCCTCCGACAGGAAGGGGACTGGTGTGACGGAAAAATCCGACGAATTACATCTTTGTCATTGTCACGGCTCGGTAACAGCCGTTACGGTCCGTAGGTCCGTCGGGGCGGTCAGTCACTGCCTGAGTGGCGACCCGGGGGACGCCGTCGAGCCGGTCGTGGAGACCGGACCGGGGACCCAGGGCAGCACTGGGGTGTAGCGCGGACGGCCACCAGCCGTCGCGCCGGGCGATCTCCCGCTCGAACCCGTCAGCTAACCCGGTAGGCGGCTCATGGATGAGAAACGGAGCCGCCGCGTCATGGCGACCCCCCTTG
>JAOPUS010000082.1 GCA_025963345.1 Blastococcus sp.
TGGCCGCCGCGCTCGGCGCCGTCGTCGTCCTGGCGGGGGCGGGGGCTGCCGCCGCGGCCGACTGGCTGCCGATCTTCCACACCGAGCAGGTCGCGGCCGTGCCGGTGAACACGGGCGAGCTGAACCAGCTGCCCGATCTGTCCGCGTACGGCGACGTGCAGCTGGCCGGCGACAGCGCTCCGGAGACGGTGGCCGACGCCGCCACGGCGCACGACCGCACCGGGCTGGACGTTCCCCGGGTCGGCGATCTGCCCCAGGGCGTGACCGGCGATCCCACCTACGAGGTGGGGAACCAGGTCAGCGTGACGTTCACCTTCTCCGCCGCGAAGGCCGCGCAGGCGGCTGCCGCCAGCGGCGAGGCGCTGCCGCCGCTTCCCGCCGGACTCGACGGCAGCAAGGTCCGCCTGCAGGCCGGTCCGGGCGTGGCGCAGATCTGGTCGCAGCCCTCCGGCGTGCCGACGCTCGTGGTCGGGCGGCTGGTCGCGCCCACGGCTGACTCCTCCGGCGTCCCGTTCGACACCGTCCGCGACTACCTGCTCTCGCTGCCCGGACTGCCCGACACGCTCGCCGCACAGTTGCGCGCCTTCCCGGCCGACGCCTCGACACTGCCCCTGCCCGTGCCGGCCGACCTCGTCACCAGCTCGTCGGCCGAGGTCCGCGGCGCGCCGGCCACCGTGCTCGCCTCCCGGGACGGCACCATGGCCGCCGTGGTCTGGGTGGACAAGGGCGTGCTGACCGGCGTCGGCGGATCGCTCGGCACCGACGAGGTCCTGGCTGTGGCCCGCGGGCTGCGCTGACCGATGACGACCGAGACGGCCGGCACCGCGGCCGACCTGCTGGCCGCGCTGCCGCCGTCCCCGGCGGTGTGGTGCTCCGGGCTGCGCAAGCGGTACGGACGGCGGACCGCCGTGGACGACGTCTCCTTCACCGTGCAGCGCGGTGAGGTGCTGGGCCTGCTCGGCCCGAACGGCGCCGGGAAGACCAGCGTCATCAAGATGCTGCTGGGCCTGGTGCGGCCCGACGCCGGTGAGGTGATGCTGCTCGGGCGGCCGGCCCGCGACCCACTCGCCCGCACCGGTGTCGGCTACCTGCCCGAGCTCTTCCGCTACCAGCCGTGGCTGACCGCGGCCGAGGTGCTGGCCCTGCACGTCCGTCTCGCGCGGGTGCGGGTGCCGGCGGCGGAGCAGCGCGACTGCCTGACCCTCGTCGGGCTGGCCGAGCGGGCCGACGACCGGGTGGGCGAGTTCTCCAAGGGCATGCACCAGCGGCTGGGGCTTGCCGTCGCTCTGGTGGGCCGCCCGGAACTCGTCGTCCTCGACGAGCCGACGAGCGCGCTGGACCCGATCGGCCGGGTCGACGTCCGAGACCTGGTGCTCTCCTTGAAGGCACGCGGGGTGACCGTTCTCCTGAACTCGCACCTGATCGGCGAGGTGGAGCGGGTGTGCGACAAGGTGCTGATCCTGGACGGTGGCCGAGTCGCGGCCTCGGGCACCCTGGACGAACTGCTCGGCCAGCAGGAGGTCCGGCTGCACCTGGACGGCGTGGACGCGCGCGCTGAGGCCCTGCTGGGGGCCCGCGGACCACTGTCGCGCTCCGGCGACTGGTTCACCGTCGCGGTGCCCGCGGACGACGCCGGGACGACGGTGCCCGATCTCGTGCGCGACCTGGTCGGTCTCGGCGTCAGGGTGCACGCCGTCGAGCCCGGCCGGATCAGCCTCGAGGAGCGACTGCTCGGCATCCTGCGCCACGAGCCCGGGGACGGGCGATCGTGACCGCTCTGACCGTCGCCGGGCTGACCCTGCGCGAGGCGTCCCGCCGGCGGGTGCTCTGGGCGCTCGTCGTCCTCACGGCCGCCCTGCTCGCGCTGAGCGCCTGGGGCTTCTCCCGGCTGGCCGGCCTGGAGACCTCGCAGGGGACCCTCACCAGCGGCGAGGCCCGGCTGGTGGCCTCCCAACTGCTCAACCTGGTCATGTTCGGTATGAGCCTCATCGCGGCGCTCGGCACCGCCATCCTCGCCGGACCGACGCTCGCCGGCGAGATCGAGTCGGGAATGGCGCTCGCCGTCCTCGCCCGGCCGGTCCGCCGTTCGGCCGTCCTGCTGGGAAAGTGGCTCGGCCTGGTGGCGTTCGGCTGCGGATTCGTGGCGGTGGCCGGGCTCGCCCAGTTCCTGGTCGTCCGCGCGACGGTGGGCTACTGGCCGCCGTCGCCGGTGTCCGGGCTCGCGCTGCTCGCCGCTCAGACGGTGGTGCTCCTGACGCTGGCACTGCTGCTGTCCAGCGTCGTGTCGACGATGGCGTCGGGCATCGTGGCGGTCGGGCTGTTCGGAGCGACGTGGATCGCCGGTGTCGTCGGTGGGGTGGGCGAGGCCCTGGGCAACGACGGGGTGGCCCGCGTCGGCACGGTCTCCCGGATCCTGTTGCCCACCGACGGGTTGTGGCGAGGGGCCATGCATGCCTTCCAGGACCCGTCGGCGCTGGCCCAGTTCGGCTTCCAGAGCTCCGGTTCTCCGTTCCTCAGCGAGGCCCCGCTGACCGGGGCATACCTCGCGTGGGCGGGTGTCTGGGTGGCCATGGTGTGGGGACTGACGGCGTTCTCGTTCCGGCGCCGCGACATCTGAGAAAGGCCCCCCCTCGCACGCTCGGGGACGCCCTGGAGGGGGCCGACGGGCAGGGGCTAGCGTCGGCAGCGAGATGAACGAGCCTGTGAACCCGTCGGCCTCCGCCGTGTCGCGCGCGGTGACCCGCGCCGAGCGCGGGGTGACCCTCGACGCGACGGAAGCCGAGACGCTGCTGCACGCGCGCGGGCTCGGCGCCGGAGAGCCGCTGGACCGGCTCCTGACCGCCGCCGGACGGGTCCGCGACGCCGGGCTCGCCTCGGCCGGGCGCCCGGGCGTGGTGACCTACAGCCGCAAGGTGTTCATCCCCC
>JAOPUS010000116.1 GCA_025963345.1 Blastococcus sp.
GCACCCGCTGTTCGGCGAGGTCTCCCCCACCGAGTTCGTGCCGCTGGCCGAGGAGTCGCCGCTCATCACCGAGCTCGGCCGCTGGGTGCTGCGCGAGGCGTGCGCCACCATCGCCGCCCTCGGCGACGCGGGCCCGCACGACGAACAACTCAGCGTCGCGGTCAACGTCTCCGCGCGCCAGGTGCGCAGCGGCGAGCTCGTCCCCGACGTCATCAGCGCGCTGGAGACCAGCGGCCTGCCGTCGTCCCGGCTCATCGTCGAGATCACCGAGTCGGTCCTGCTCGACGACTCCCACGTCCTCGAGGACCTCACCGTCCTGCGCCAGCTCGGCGTCCGCGTCGCCATCGACGACTTCGGCACCGGCTGGTCGTCCCTGGCCTACCTGGTCGGCATGCCCGTCGACGTGCTCAAGATGGACCAGTACTTCCTGTCCAACGTCGAGCACGACCCGGCCCGCCGCGCGATGTGCCGGGCGGTGCTCCAGCTGGGCTCCAGCCTGGGCCTTCCGGTCATCGTGGAGGGCGTCACCAACCCCGCCGTCCTGACCCTGCTGCGCGACATGGGGCACCGTTACCTGCAGGGCTACGTCTTCTCCCGGCCGCTCGAGGCCGAGCAGTTGGCCGGCGGCGCGTGGGAGGCCTGGGTAGAACTCCCCGGCACGGTTCCGGCCACAACCGCCGAGCTCCCGGCACAATCACCGGCGATGCCGTCATGACCGGGCTTCACCACATTCCGCGGGCGGTGCGGTGGACCGTGCCCCTCGCGCTGCTCGGCCTCGCCCTCACGGTGCCGTTCAGCGCGCCCGACGGCACCGGCATGCAGTGGGACGAGCTCGTCCTGGGCGCCGTCGCCGCCAGCTCCGCCTGGACCCTGTTCCGGCTCGTCCGCGGCATGGACCGCCAGGCCGCCCGCCCGTGGCTGGTCGTGGCCTTCGGCACGGTCGCGTTCATGGTCGCCCAGTGGCTGGCCGCCTCCTTCCCCGGTCCGGAGTTCGACGGTTTCGGGGTCGACGACGTCCTTCTCTTCTTCGGGGCCTGCTCCCCGCTGGTGACGTGCGGACTGCTGGCCCTGCGGGTCAGCCGTACCCGCTGGCCGGCCCTGGTCGTCGACGGCCTGATCATCACCGCCGCCCTGCTCACCGTCACCGAGGTCCTCCGGGCCCCGCTGGTGAACCCCGTCGGGGCACCGGACGACCTGCGCTCGCTGGTGCTCGCCTACGGCGGGTACGCCGCCGTCATGCTCGGCGGCGCCGGAGCGCTGTGCACCGTCTCCACCGCGGCGCTGCGCCGCTCGGTCAGCGTCATGCTCGGCGCCGTCGCCTGGCAGGCGGTCGCCGCCTGCTGTGAGGCCATGGCGATCGTCTCGCCGTCCTGGGTGTGGACCGCCGGTTCCGACGTCGCCGTCGCGCTCGGCCTGCAGACCGTCGTCATCGCGGCCGGTTTCGCGCCCACCTGCTTCGCCGACCGCTCCGCCCGCGCCGGCGCCCCCAAGGTGAGCCCGCTGGGCATGTTCCTGGTCGTCGGCGCGATGCTCAGTCTGCCCCTCGCCCTCGCCTACATGGAGTGGCGGGACCAGGGTTACACGACCGGCGCCGAGGTGGGCTTCGCCGCCGTCTTCGCACTGATGGCGGTGCGCCTCGTGCTCCGGATCCGTGAGGACGGCCGGGTCACCGAGGACCTCGTCCGCAGCGAGGAGGACTTCCGCGGGCTCATCGAGGCCAGCTCCGACGGCATCGCGATCATGGACCGCGACTTCCAGCTGCTGTTCACCTCGCCGGCCGCCCGCAACCTGCTGGGCCTCGACGGCGCCACCGACGACACCGAGGTCAGCCTGCTCGACCTCGTCGACCCCGACGACCGCGAGGCCGTGCGCTCGACCACCCTCGAGTACCCCGCCGGGGACGGTCCGCCGCTGCACTTCCGCGTCCGCCAGGGCGGCACCGCCCCGCGCGAGGTCGAGGCCACGTCCACCGAGCGCCCCGGCAGCGGCCGCCGCGTCCTCTACCTGCGCGACGTCACCAAGCGGCGCCGCCGCGAGCGCGAACTCGAGCGGATGGCCTACACCGACCACCTCACCGCGCTGCCCAACCGCGCGATGCTGTTCCAGGAGATGGCCGTGCCCTCGATCGAGCAGCGCTGCCTGCTCGTGCTCGACCTCGACGGGTTCAAGGCCGTCAACGACGTGGCCGGGCACGAGGCCGGCGACCAGCTCCTGGTCGAGGTGGCCCGCCGGCTCCACACCGTCGTCCGCGAGGACGACCTGGTCGCCCGCCTCGGCGGCGACGAGTTCGCCGTCCTCGTCACCGGTTCGATCATCGAGGCCGAGGACGTCGCCCAGCGCGTCGTCGACGTCCTCGGCATGCCGCACCGCACCAGCGACTGGGCCTTCGCCGTCGGCGCCAGCGTGGGTGTCGCCGAACTGGGCGCCGCCGGCGGCCAGATCGCCTTCCGTGAGGCCGACGAGGCGCTGCGTGCCGCCAAGCAGGCCGGCAAGGGCTGCGTGCGGCTGGCCCACCACGAGGTCTCGCACATCGTCATCCCGGACGCCGACCTGGCCGCCGTCGTCGACGAGGGCGTGCTGCGACTCCGGCTCGACGCGGCCTGCGACGGCGCGGGACGCATCGCGATGGTGCACGCCGTCCCCGTGTGGCAGCACGCCGTGCACGGCACCGTCCGCGGCATGGAGCTGTGGTCGGCCGCCGAGCGGCAGGGCCGCTCGGCCGCCCTGCAGCGCTGGCTGCTCCGCCAGGCCTGCCTGGAGGTCGCGAGCCTGGACGACGACCGGATCAGCGTGGCCGTCAACCTTCCGGCCGGCCACGTCCACCCCGACGGGCTGGCCGCCGAGGTCGCCGCCGCGATCGAGGGTTCCGGCCTGGCACCGTCGCGCCTCGTCCTCGCCTTCACCGAGGAGACCCTGCTGACCTCCTCGGCCGCCCTGGTGCCGGAGCTGGAGGCCGCGCGCCTGAGCGGCGTCCGCCTCTGCCTGGACAACTACGGCATGGGGCACAGCATCTTCGCGCTGCTGGCCCGCATCTCCCTCGACTTCGTTCGGGTCGACCTGTCCACGCTCGCCGCTCGCGACGACACCGCGCGGGCGCTCCAGGTACTGGGCGCGATCGCGCGCACGACGACCAGCTTCGGCCTGGTCACCGTCGCCGGCGGCGTCAGCACCCCCGGGCTGCGCGCGGGCGTCATCGCCAGCGGTATCGACCTGATGCACGGCCGCAGCGAGCCGCACGACCTCACCGTCGAGGAACTGGCCGAGCTCGTCTCCGGCGGCGACCCCGTCCCGGCCGCGTGACCGGTCGGGGCTCTCCCCCCGATCTCCTCCGCCGTCCCCCAGAAGGACGGCGATCCGTCAGTTCTGTCCGGTTGCAGGCCGATACTGACGGCGTGGCGCGCCCGGACCTGCACTTCCTGGGCCACTCGACCGTCCGCGTCGAGATGGCCGGGCGCACCGTGCTCACCGACCCCCTGCTGACCGACACCGTCGGGCTGCTGCGCCGGGTCGTACCGCTGCCCGATCCCGCCACGTGGGCCGGGGTCGACGTCGTCCTGATCAGCCACCTGCACGGCGACCACCTGCACCTTCCCTCGCTGCGCACCCTCGGCCCCGACGTCCGCATCGTCGTGCCGCGCGGCGCCGGCGCGTGGCTGCGCGGCCGCGGCTTCCCGCGGGTCGACGAACTGTCGGCCGGCGAAGCCATCTCCGACGGCGCCCTGCGGATCACCGCGGTCCGCGCCGAGCACAGCGGGCACCGCTGGGGCCCCCGGCTCACCCACGGGCCGAGCACCGAGTCGCTGGGCTACCTGCTCGAGGGCGGCGGCAGCACCGTCTACGCCAGCGGCGACACCGCCCTGTTCCAGGGGATGAGCGTGCTGGCCGAGCGGGCCGTCGACGTCGCGCTGCTCCCCGTCTGGGGCTGGGGTCCCGACCTCGGGCCCGGCCACCTCGACCCGGTGAGCGCCGCCGACGCCGTCGCACTGATCCGCCCGCAGATCGTCGTCCCCGTGCACTGGGGCACCCTCGCCGTCGCCGGCATGACGTCGCTGCCGACCCCGCTGCGCGGCCGGATGCGCCGGCTGCTGGTCGACCCACCGCACTCCTTCGCCGCCGAGGTCACCGCCCGGGGTCTGGACACCCGGGTCGTGGTCACCGATCCCGGACAGCCCGTCGTCCTCGCCGCCCCCGCAGCCGCGGCATGAGCGGCGACTTCTTCGGCGCGGACTGGGCCGACGGCTCCGCGATCGGCTACCCGCTGCTTTTCGGCCTGGTGCTGCTCGGCTCGATCGTCCCGGTGGTGCCGACCGGCGCGGTCGTGGGTGCGGCGGCCGCGGTCGCGACGACCACGGACGACCTCTCGCTGCCGCTGGTGCTGCTCGTCTCCGCCGCTGCCGCCCTGGCCGGCGACCTCATCACCTTCGCCATCTGCCGGTTCGGCGGGCCGTCGGCCGTGCGCTGGGTGGCCCGCGGCCAGCACACCGAGCGGATCGAGGAGGTGCGCGACCAGTTCCGGCGGCACGGCTGGCAGATCATCGTCGTCGGGCGGCTGCTGCCCGCGGGGCGGATCCCGGTGCTGGTGGCCGCCGGCGCGCTCGCCTACCCGTGGCGCCGGCTGCTCCCCGCCGCGACCGTCGCGTCGGTGCTGTGGGCCGTCGCCTACGCGCTGCTCGGCGTCGTCAGCGGCGGCATCTTCGACTCCCCGCTGCTGGCCACCCTCGTGGCCACGCTGCTGATCCTGGTGGTCGGCGCGGTGCTGAACCTGGTCAGCTCCCGGCGCCGGCGGCGGGCCGCCCCCGCAGAGCACACGACGCCGGAACACAGCGAGTCCACGTGACCGGGCCCGCCACGCACGGCCGGATCCTGCGGACCGGCCGCACCGTCGCCCGCGTGCTCATCACCTGGGCCGCCGTCACCGGGGCGCTGGCCGCGCTCAGCGACTGGCTCGACGGATTCGCCGTGCCCTCGTGGTGGCAGGCCCCGGTCATGGCCCTGTTGCTCGGCCTGCTCAGCGCGCTGGCCTGGCCGCTGGTCATGCGGGTGGCCCTACCGGTCGCGCTGTTCACCCTGGGGCTGGGCAGCTTCCTCCTCTTCGGCGCCGCAGTGCTCGCGCTCTCCTTCGCCCTCCCCGGGGTCTACGTCGCCGACCTCGGCGTCGCGGTGGTCGTCGCCGTCGTCATCGCAGCGGTATCGGGGCTGGTCAGCAGCGTGCTCGCCGTCGACTCCGACGAGCTCTTCTTCCGCCGGGCCAGGCGGAAGGCCGGCCGTAGGGACGACGGCGACGAACGACCCCCCGGCGTGCTGTTCCTGCAGATCGACGCCCTCTCCTACGACACCGCCCGGCGCGCCGTCCGCGACGGCTCGATGCCCCACCTCGCCGCCTGGCTGCGCTCCGGCAGCCACACGATGACCTCCTGGCACACCGACTGGAGCTCGCAGACCGGTGCCGCCGTCAGCGGCATCCTGCACGGCTCCAACTACGACATCCTCGGGTTCCGCTGGTACGAGAAGGACCGCGACCACATCACCCGGGTCTCCCACCCGGTCGACGCCGCCGAGGTCGAGCGGCGGCACTCCGACGGCCGCGGCCTGCTCGCCGGCGACGGCGCGAGCCGCGGCAACCTGTTCACCGGCGACGCCGCGCACATCAGCCTCACCATGAGCTCGCTCGCGCACGTCGTCCCCGCCGGGGCCCGGCGGAAGCGGCGCACCCAGGACCGCGTCGGCTCCGGCTACTACGCCTACTTCGCCAGCCCGGTGAACGCCGTGCGCACGATCGGGGTCTCGGCCGTCGACATCGTCCGGGAGCTCGCGGCGGCGGCCCGCGAGCGCCGCGACGACGTCCGCCCCCGGGTGTCCCGCGGCGGCATCTACCCGCTGGCCCGCCCCGGGGTCACCGTGATCTCCCGCGACGTCGTCGTCTACGCCCTGCTCGAGGACATGCTGGCCGGGCACTCCGTCGCCTACGCCGACTTCCTCGGCTACGACGAGGCCGCCCACCACGGCGGCCTCGAGCGCGCGGACAGCCTGGCCGTGCTGCACAGCATCGACCAGCAGCTCGGCCGCCTGTACCGGGCGAGCACGCTGGCACCGCGCCAGTACCACCTCGTCGTCCTCTCCGACCACGGCCAGACCCAGGGCGAGGCCTTCACCGACCGGTTCGGGCAGTCGATCGAGGAGCTGGTCGGCCGGCTGTGCGGCTCGACCGCGCCACCACGCAAGCGGCACCTGACCGGGCCCAAGGACAGCCGCCGGACGACGGAGGGCTGGCAGGTGACCGCGGCCCTGGGCGAGAGCGCCGGGCCGATCGCGCGGCGGCTGCGCCAGCGGGCCGAGCGCGCCCAGGACGCCCGGCACGACCACGAGCTCGCCCCCGGGGAGGCCGGCGAGGTGCCGAGGGTGGCCCCCGGGGTGGTCTGCGTGGTCTCCGGCCACACCGCGATGGTGTCCTTCGCCGACCTGCCCGGCCGGGTCTCCCTCGAGGAGATCGAGCGGCACTGGCCCGACCTGCTGCCGGGGCTCGTCGACCACGACGGCGTCGGCTTCCTGCTGGTGCACTCCGACGAGTTCGGGCCGGTCGTGCTCGGCCGGGAGGGAGTGCACCGGCTGGCGTCCGGCCTGGTCGTCGGTGAGGACCCGCTGCTGCCCTACGGCGAGCACGCCCGCGATCTGGTCGCCCGCGTCTCGTCGTTCCCGCACTGCGCGGACGTCGTCATCAACAGCCGCTACGACACCGACGCCGACGAGGCCTCGCCGTTCGAGCCGCACGTGGGCTCCCACGGCGGGCTGGGCGGGCCGCAGCAGTTCGGCTTCCTGACCTATCCGCGCGCGTGGGCGCCGCCCGGTGAGATCGTCGGCGCCGAGCAACTGCACCGCGTGCTGCGCGGCTGGCTGACCGACCTGGGGCACCCCGAGCCCACCGGCGAGGGTGCCGCGATCGGCGAGGAGAGCCCGACCGGGCTGAAGGGTGCGCCGGTCAGTTAGGGGTGCCGTCCACACGCTGCTGCAGCATCGCGGCGAGCACGCGTTCGAGGAGGGCGTAGGGCACCGCGTCCAGCGGCAGCCGCCGTTCCTACCGGTGACTGACCGCCTGCGACAGCTCGACGGTCACGAGGTGCGGGCTGGTCGTGGAGGGCGGGGCGGCGGAGAGGTCGCCGAACACGCCGAGCCCGGCCAGGCCGAGGGTGCCGCCCAGAACCGCGAGCGTGGTGACGAGTCGCGCGCCGGTGACGCGGCGGGTCAGGGCAGCGTCGGTGCGGATCGTCACGTGGTCTCCTCGGTCTGGGCGGCTGTTCCCCCGTGGCCTTGCTTTCCCCCTTGCCTTGCAGAGACGACTCTGACCGGTGAACCGCAGGCTGACCGCCCGGGAACCGCAAGGAATCCGCAAGAACCGGCAGCCCGGCCGAAGACGCGCCAGGACACGATTCGGGCAGCATCGCGGTGACCAACGCGTGAACTCCGCCACGCCCTTCTGGCCAGTTCGGCATTCCTGGTCGACAGTGAGGCGATGAGACCCGACGCCCGCGCCTGGTTCGAGCACCGGACGACGTCTGCCGCCTCCCTGGCGGAGCTGGATATCGACGCCCTCCTGCGGGCCAAGCGGCGGGGCGGGCACCGGGTCAGCGTCGTCCTGCCGGCGCGGAACGAGGCCGCCTCGGTCGGGCACGTGGTGGCCGATCTGCACGAGCGCTGGGTGCGCCGTCTGCCGCTGGTCGACGAGCTGCTCGTCATGGACTCCGACTCCACCGACGCCACTGCGGAGATCGCCCGGGCGGCCGGCGCCGACGTCGTCGCCACCACTGACGTGCTCGCCGCGCACGGCACCCGCCCCGGCAAGGGTGAGGCGCTGTGGAAGTCGCTGGCCGCGACCACCGGCGACCTCGTCGTCTTCCTCGACGCCGACCTGCTCGGCGACGTCGCCCACTACGTGCCGGGGCTGCTCGGCCCGCTGCTGACCGATCCCCAGGTGTCCTACGTGAAGGGCTGCTACACGCGGCCGCTCGAGCTCGACGGCCAGGTGCAGTCCGCCGACGGGGGGCGGGTCACCGAGCTGACCGCCCGGCCGCTGCTCAACGCGCTGTGGCCCGAGCTCGCCGGGTTCGTCCAGCCCCTCGGCGGCGAGTACGCCGGCCGCCGTTCGGCCCTGGAGCAGGTGCCGTTCCTCTCCGGCTACGGGGTGGAGGTCGGGCTGCTCATCGACCTGCTGAGACTGGGTGGCCTCGGGTCGCTCGCGCAGGTCGACCTCGGCGTCCGACGGCACACCTCGCAGAGCCAGGAGGCCCTCGGGGCGATGGCCGGGCAGGTCATCTCCGCCGTGCTCGCCCGGGCGGCGTGCGACCGGCCGGGGCACCACCGGCTCGACGCCAACGGCCTGCTCACCCAGTTCCGGCACGACGGGGTGGGGTTCGTGCCGCGCAGCACCGCCGTCGCCGTGGACGAGCGCCCGCCGATGGAGAGCATCGCCGAGTACCGCTCGCTCTGGGCCGGCATGGTCGGCTGACCCTCCGGTTGCCGCAGAAATGGCCATTTCTGCTGGACGGTCGGGTCCCGTCGCGGGGCCGCCTGCCGGCAGGAGAGGATCGGCACGTGCCGGTCGCTCCCGCTCCGCTCCGTTGACCGGCCCGGAGGTCGTCGCCCACCGTGGGGCGACCGCAGAGGCACCCGAGCACACCCTCGCCGCCTACCGCCGCGCCGCCGAGATCGGTGCGGACGCGGTGGAGTGCGACGTGCGGATGACCCGGGACGGCGTCCTCGTGTGCGTGCACGACCGGCAGATCGCCACCACCTCCAACGGCCGCGGCGTCGTCTCGGCGCTGCACCTCGACGAGCTCGAGCAGTTCCATTTCGGCGCCCGCCGGACGGCTCCGCGCAGCCGGTGGGCCGACGACGAGATCACCGCCGTGACCGACGAGCCCGACGTGGAGAGCGGGCTGGTCCTCACCCTCGAGCGGCTGCTGGAGTACATCACCGCCACCCCCGGCACCGTGCGGCTGGCGATCGAGACCAAGCACCCGACCCGGCACGCCCGGAAGGTGGAGGAGTCACTCGTCGCCTGCCTCCAGCGATTCGGGCTGCTGCGGGGCGGCCACCCGGTCGAGTGGGCCGGGAAGCCCGCCGTCCGGATGATGAGCTTCTCCCAGCTGGCGGTGCGCCGGATGTCGGATCTGGCCCCCGGGGTGCCGACCGTGCAGCTGATCGGCAAGCGCCTGCGCCCCGTCCGCCGCGAGCTGCTGCTGGGCAGCGCGACGGCCGTCGGGCCCGGCATCTCGCTGATCCGCTCCGACCCGGGGTACGTCGCCGCCGCCCATGCGGCCGGCAAGGAGGTACACATCTGGACGGTGAACAGCCCCGCCGACATGGACCTCGTCCGCGACCTCGGGGTCGACGGCGTCGTCACCGACCATCCGGACGTGCTGCTCCGCCGGCTCGGGCGCGAGGTCGCCGGCTCGTAGCGGGTCTCAGGCGAGGTCGGTCTCGTCGAGTGCTGCGGTGAGGTCGGCGGGGGTGTCGTAGATCGCGACCGCGCCCGCGTGGCGCAGTTCGTCGTCCCCGAACCCCCCGGACCGGACGACGATCGCCGGCATCCCCGCGTTCTTCGCCGCCTCCACGTCGTAGACCGAGTCGCCGACGACGACGCTCGGAGCGTCGCGGGGCTCCCCGATCTTCTCCAGCGCGACGTGCAGGAGGTCCGGCGCCGGCTTGGTCTTCTCGACGTCCTCGCTCGTCGTCCAGCCGTCGACGATCTCGCGGGCATCGAGCAGGTCCAGCGCGTGGTCGACGTGGTGCGGCTTGCCCGAGCTGGCCAGCACCACCCGGTGACCGCGCTCCTTGAGGGCCACGATCAGCTCCCGGGCGCCCGGCAGCAGTGCGACCTCCGCCATCAGCGGGTCGGCCTCCTGCACCCAGCGCTCGCGCACCCGGTCACCGATGCGGGCCTCGACGTCGTCCCCACCGAGCGCGGCCACCAGTTGGTCACCGCCCATGCCGATCTGCCGGTGGATCCGCCAGACCGGGAACGTCTCCCCCAGCGACCGGAACGCCCGGTACCAGGCCAGCGCGTGGTGGTAGTTGGTGTCGACCAGGGTGCCGTCGACATCGAGGACGGCGATGCGCTGCTCACTCATCCGCGGGCACTGCCCACCCCCGGCGATTAGTGCACATAAGTACCGGCGTTAAGTACACAAACCGCCGGGGGGCGTCAGGCGCGGGAGTGCTCGAGCAGGCCGCGGACGGTGAGGCCGGCCGCCTGGTCGCGGTAGCCCTCGTTGAGCTGCTCCAGCGAGTAGCGCTTGGTGATCAGCCGGTCGAGCTCGAGCCGGCCCTCCTCATGCAGCCGCAGCAGCATCGGGATGTCGCGGAACGGGTTGCACGAACCGAACAACGAGCCCTGGATGCGCTGCTCGAACACCGTCGCCAGCTGTCCGCCGAGGGAGACGTTGCCTTCCTCGGGCCGGTCGGCCAGCGCCGTCAGCACCAGCGTCCCGCCCTTGCCCAGGCACGACATCGCCCCGGCCATGGCGTCGGCCGACATCTTGCCGACGGTGACGATGACGACGTCGGCACCGGTCCCCCGCGACAGCTGCCGGGCCAGCCCCACGGCCTCCTCGGCGGTCGCGACGGTGTGCGTGGCCCCCACCGACTCGGCGAACTCCCGCTTCAGCGCGACCGGGTCGACGCCGACGACGTTCATCGCCCCGGCGTGCACCGCGCCCTGCACCGCGTTCGCGCCCACGCCCCCGAGGCCCACGACGACGACCGTGTCGCCCGGCCGCACGCCCCCGGAGTAGACCGCCGAGCCCCACCCGGTGGGCACGCTGCAGGCGACCAGGGCCGCGGTGTCCAGCGGGATCCAGGGATCGATCTTCACGCAGGAGAACTCGCTGAGCAGGGTGTGCTCGGCGAAGGCGCCGACCATGCAGAACCCGCCCAGCGGCTCGTCGTCCAGCCGGAACGGGAAGGTGCCGCTCGGCAGCTTCCCGCTGGCGATGGTGGCGCCCTTGTCGCAGAGGTTCGACCGGCCGGCCGCGCAGAACCGGCAGTGCCCGCAGGCGGGCAGGAAGCTGGTGACGACGTGGTCGCCCGGGGCCACGCCGGTCACCCCGGGGCCCACGGCCGTGACGACGCCGGACCCCTCGTGCCCGCCGACGATCGGGTAGCGCCCACCGGGGTTGGAGTGCCGGAGGTGCTCGTCGGAGTGGCACAGGCCGGCGTACGCCATCTCGACCAGCACCTCGCCCGGACCGGGGTCGAGGACCTCGAGGTCGACGATCTCGTACTCGGTCTCCGGCCGGCGCAGGACCGCTGCTCTCGTCCGCACGGGGTGGCCACCTTCCTCTGCTCGTCGGCTGTGGGCCGGCCGCCCATGCTGCCTCGGGGCACTCGCCCGCCGACGGCCACCCCTCGACCCGCGCCGCGCGGCCCGGTACGGCACCATCGGGAGGTGCCTCCCGTCGCTCCTCCCCAGCCGACCGAGGCCTGCCCCGGCTGCGGCGCCGTGCTGGTCCGGCTGACCGACGGCCCACCGTCCCACCCCGGCGCTTCCGCGTCGTGCGCCCGCCTGTTCGAGGTGACCCTCCGCGGCCTGCGGGAGGAGACAGGCACCGACACCGCGACCGCGACGGTGGTCGGACTGGCCGACGCCGCCTATGACGCACAGCACCCCGACCCGGCCGGCCCGGACCGCCTGCGCGCGGCGCTCGAGACTCTCGATGCGTCGCCCGGCGCGGGGGCCGCCCCCGGTGCGTGGCGGACGACGGTCGCCGATGTCGCCGCGGACCTCGACGTCATCGACCTGAGGGTCCTGGTGGAGGCGTGGGCCCGTTCGGTGCAGGAGGACTGGACGGCCGTGAGCACGACCCGGCGGTGACAGCCCTCGTCCGTCCGTCCCCGAGCAGTGACCACGGACCGTCGTTATGCTGCGACTGTGGGTGAACTACTTGATCGTCGGGCACGGAAAAAGGCACAGACCCGAGAGCTGATCCGCTCGGTCGCACAGCGGCTGTTCGACGAGCGCGGCTTCGAGGCCGTCACGATCGCCGACATCGCCGGCGAGTCCGACGTCGCCGTCCAGACGGTGTTCAACCACTTCGCGACGAAGGAAGAGCTCTTCTTCGACGGACGCACGCCGTGGGTGGACGCTCCGGCCGAAGCCGTCCGGGCCCGGGAACCCTCGGTCGCCCCCCTGTCGGCGCTACGGACGCACTTGGTCAGCTCGGTGCACCAACTCATCGGCTCCATGAGCACTCCGGAGCGACGCTGCTACATCACGACGCTGGAAGCCTCGGACGCGCTGCGCAGCCACGAGCGGGAGCTGGTCCACGAGTCCGAGATCCGGCTGCAGACCGCCCTGCTCGAGGCCTGGGCCGCCGACCCTTCCACCGCACCGGCCGACCCGGAGGCTGCGGCCCCGCTGATCGCAGCGGTGTGGCTGGCCGCCCGCCGGTCCCTCGTGGTCGGGCAGCGCCCCCGGCTGGCCCGGGGCGCGGACCCCGAGCTCACGGCCGCGATGGTCGTGGACGTGGCCGACCGGATGCTGCGCGAGATGGAGAACTGCGCGGAGGCCGTACACGGGTTCGCGGCGCCGCTCCACGCCGACACCGGCTGGCCGCAGACCGTTCGCCGGGCGGGCTGACGCCGCGCCGCGACCTCGGTCACACCGTGGCGGGCTCCTGGCGCCTGTCGTGCAACGTCGGCGCCGCGATGGGCAGCAGGACGTCGTCCACCACGCGTTCGACCTGGTCAGCGGCCATCGCCCCGTCGCCGGCTGCCGTGTAGCGCTGCCACCAGAAGGCCTCGAGCACCGAGCCCAGCAGCGCGAGCCGGTCGGCGTCGATCGGCTCACCGCGCTGGGTGGCCCGCGCGCCGATGTCGGCGACCGCCGCCGCGAGCGGCCGGACCAGGGCGTCGTCCAGCCCCGCGCGCAGTTCCTCCTCGTGGCGGGCCGCGCCGATGATGCTGGCCACGGCCCGCTCCTCACGGTCCAGCGGCCGGCTCCAGCAGTCGACCAGGCCGACGAGGTCGTCACGCAGCGAGCCGCCGGCCGGCGCCGGGCAGACGAGGGTGAACCGGCTCACCGCGAAGCGGGCGAGGGCGGCCATGGTCGGCCACCGCCGGTAGATGCCGGCCTTTCCTGCCCGGGCCCGGGCAGCAATGCGGTCGCTGTTGAGCCGTCCCCAGCCCTCTTCGGCAAGGATGTCGACGGCGACCGAGAGCAGTTGCTCGGACAGCTCAGCACTGAGGGGGCGCCCGGGCGTCCCTGTCATGACGCGATTCCGTGACGCGTGGTCATACGCACCGCGACAATATGGCCTGTTAAGTGGAGTCACCACAATGACCCAGGCACAGAACAGTTGACAATCTCAAGTCTGCGACTGTCAGCGGGTGCCAGTTCCCGCAGGAAATCAGGCCCCGGCGGCGCTCTCCACGTGAACCTGCAGGCTGGCGCCGTCGTCCGACAGCCAGCCCTTGCCGCGGGCGTGCGCGATCATCGCGTCCCACCGCGTCGACCAGTCGGCCGCCGTGGCCCGTGGTTCGGCGGCGGCCCGTAGCGCCGCTGTGTCGAGGAACGCGGTCTCCCCGTCCGTGAACCGGCCGAGCCCAGCGCGCTCGAGCACCTCGGCGGCCTCCTCGTCGGTGACCTCACCCAGGGCCAGGTGCAGCGCGGTGAGGTTGTCGACGTCAACGACCCGCGCCTCGGGGCGCTCCTCCGCGCCCCCCACCACCTCGACGATCACGGCGACCTCCTCGTCCTTCGGCTGTTACGGCCTTTATGGCCAATAAGGCCGTCAGACATGCCAGGGGAAGCGGGTGAAGTCCGGGTCGCGCTTCTCGAGGAAGGCGTCCCGGCCCTCGACGGCCTCCTCGGCCATGTAGGCCAGCCGGGTGGTCTCGCCGGCGAACATCTGCTGACCGACCAGTCCGTCGTCGATCAGGTTGAACGAGTACTTGAGCATCCGCTGTGCCGTCGGGCTCTTCGCGACGATCCGCTTGCCCCAGTCCAGGGCGGTGGCCTCCAGCTCGGCGTGCGGCACGACCCGGTTGACCATGCCCATCCGGTGGGCGTCCTCGGCGGAGTACTCCTCGCCGAGGAAGAAGATCTCGCGGGCGAACTTCTGCCCGACCTGACGGGCCAGGTACGCCGAGCCGAAGCCGCCGTCGAAGCTGCCGACATCGGCGTCGGTCTGCTTGAAGCGAGCGTGCTCGGCGCTGGCCAGGGTCAGGTCGGAGACGACGTGCAGGCTGTGCCCGCCACCGGCCGCCCAGCCGGGGACGACGCAGATGACGACCTTGGGCATGAAGCGGATCAGCCGCTGCGCCTCGAGGATGTGCAGCCGGCCGCTCGAGCCCTCGGCGTGCTCGTAGCCGTACTTCCCGCGCACCCGCTGGTCGCCGCCGGAGCAGAAGGCCCAGCCACCGTCCTTCGGGCTCGGGCCGTTGCCGGTGAGGATCACGCAGCCGACGTCGGTGGCCAGCCGGGCGTGCTCCAGCGCGGTGATCAGTTCGTCGACGGACTGCGGCCGGAACGCGTTGCGCACCTCGGGCCGGTCGAAGGCGATCCGGACGACGCCGGCGTCCACGGCCCGGTGATAGGTGATGTCGGCGAAGTCGAAGCCCTCCACCGGCTGCCACGCCGAACTGTCGAAGATCTCGGAGACGTCGTCGCGGGCGCTCATGCGCTCGAACCTAGCCGGGCGACGAACGCGTTCTGCTCACGGGAGCGACGGCGCGAGAGTCGACAGACTCCGGAGAACCCCGTTGACCACCGTGCACGGGCAGGGAACTCCGTCGACGTCCTCACCCGGGTCGGGCTGCGGCTGGGGCTGGGGCTGCGGCTGGGGCTGCGGCTGCGGCTGCGGCTGGGGCTGCGGCTGCGGCTGCGGCTGCGG
>JAOPUS010000136.1 GCA_025963345.1 Blastococcus sp.
CGGGCGGGCGCCTCGGTGGTCGCCGTCGACCGTGATCCGGTCGCCCGCGCACTCACCACCGCCAACGCCGCCGCCCTCGGGCTGGCCGACCGGGTCCAGGTGCTCGCCGCGGACGTCGTCGACCTGGTCGCCGCAGCACGGGACGGCGAGGTCGCCGGGTGCACGGCCGCCGTCCTGGACCCGGCCCGGCGGGCGGGTGGGCGCCGGCAGCTGGACCCCGACCGCTGGTCACCGCCCTGGTCGACCGTGACGACGCTGCTCGACCGCGTGCCGTCGGCGGTGGTCAAGGTGGCTCCCGGCCTCGACCACGACCGGGTCCCGGACGGGATCGAGGCCGAGTGGGTCTCCGTCGGCGGATCGATCGTCGAGGCGCTGCTCTGGGGCCGTGGGCCGTCGCGGACCTGGCGGCGGGCCACCCTGGTCCGGGGCGGGGCAGTGCTCGAGCTGACGGCCGACGCCGACCCGGGCCCTGCACCCGTCGGACCGGTCCGCGACTGGCTGCACGAGCCGGACCCGGCGCGGATACGCTCCGGCCTGATGTCGCTCGTGGCGGCCGACCTGGGCGCCACACTGGTCGACCGCACCATCGCCTACCTGACCTCGGACGCCCCGGCGGACTCTCCCTGGGTCAGTTCCTACCGGGTGGCCGAGGTGCTGCCGTTCAACCTCAAGAAGCTGAAGGCGCTCCTCCGGGCCCGCGGTGTGGGCCGCGTCGTCGTCAAGAAGCGGGGCTCGCCGATCGAGCCGGAGACCCTGGCCAGGCAGCTGAGAGGCCCTGGGACCGGCTCCGCCGTCGTCGTGGTCACGCGGGTGGCCGGAGCGCCCACGACGCTGGTCTGCGAGCCGCTCAGCGGCTGAAGGACCCGCCCACGATCGTCTTTCAGCGGCTCACCATCTCGATCGGCAGCGAGCTGTCGGCGCCCAGGTCGGGCGCGGACGGCGCGACGCCCGCGGCGACCAGCCGCGAGCCGAGCGCGGCGACCATCGCCCCGTTGTCGGTGCACAGCCGGGGGCTGGGCACCCGCAGCACGATCCCGGCCTTGGCACAGCGCTCCTCCGCCAGGGCGCGCAGCCGGGAGTTGGCCGCCACTCCCCCGCCGAGGACGAGGTGGTCGACGCCGTGGTCGCGGCAGGCACGCACCGCCTTCGCGGTCAGCACGTCGGCCACCGCCTCCTGGAAGGACGCGGCGACGTCGGCGACCGGCACCGGCTCGCCGGCCCGCTCGCGCGCCTCGACCCAGCGGGCGACGGCGGTCTTCAGCCCGGAGAACGAGAAGTCGTAGGGAGCGTCGCGCGGTCCGGTCAGCCCGCGCGGGAAGCGGATCGCCGACGGGTCGCCCTCGGCCGCGGCCCGGTCGATCGGCGGGCCACCGGGGAACGGCATCCCCAGCACCCGCGCGACCTTGTCGAAGGCCTCCCCCGCGGCGTCGTCCACGGTGCGGCCGAGCGACTCGACGTCCCGCGCGAGGTCGGGCACGAGCAGCAGCGAACTGTGCCCGCCGGAGACCAGCAGCGCGATCGACGGCTCGGCCAGCGGGCCGTGCTGCAGCTCGTCGACGGCGACGTGCGCGGCCAGGTGGTTGACGCCGTACAGCGGCACGTCCAGGGCCAGCGCGTACGCCTTCGCCGCCGCGACGCCGACCAGCAGGGCCCCGGTCAGCCCCGGCCCCGAGGTCACCGCGATCGCGTCGACGTCGCCGGCAGTCACCCCGGCCTCGGCCAGCGCGCGGTGCACCGTCGGCACCATCGCCTCCAGGTGCGCCCGCGAGGCGATCTCGGGGACGACGCCACCGAACCGCTCGTGCTCGGCCATCGAGGTGGCGAGGGCGTCGGCGAGGAGCGTGTGGCCGCGCACGAGCCCGACGCCGGTCTCGTCGCAGGACGTCTCGAAGCCGAGCACGAGCGGCTGGTCAGCCACGACTGCCTCCCGAGGACCGGCTGAGCGACCGCACCCGCTTGCGCTTCATGACGACTGCGTCGGCGCCGCTGGGCTGGTAGTAGCCGCGCCGCCGGCCGATCTCGGTGAAGCCGCGCCGCTGGTACAGCCGCTGCGCCGCCTCGTTGTCGGCCCGCACCTCGAGCAGCACCACCGGGCTCCGCTTGTCGGCCTCGGCGAGCAGCGCGTCCAGGAGCAGCGAGCCGACGCCCTCGCCCTGCAGCGCCTTGGTCACGCCGAGGGTGGCCACGTGGGCCTCGTCGTCGTAGGCGATCAGCCCGCCGTAGCCGACCATCACCGGCTCCCCGGTCTCGGGCTCCTCGTCGTCGTCCTCGCCCTCCAGGTGGAACTCGGCCACGACGTAGAAGCGGGTGTCGCCGCGAGAGAGCTCGTCGCGGTACATCGCCTCCGTCCATGTGTCGGGGGCGAAGAGCTCCTCCTCCAGCACCATGACGCCGGGCAGGTCGTCCGTCGTCATGGGCCGTAGCCGCACTGTCATGCCTGGGTCACCGCCTTGATGGTGGTCGGCGGGGTCGCGTCGGGACGGCGGAGATACAGGGGGACGAGCGGGCCGGCGGACGACGGATCGGCCAGCTGTGCCGCCGCGGCCCGCAGCAGTCCCGCCGTCGTCACCTGGGCCGGGGTCACAGACCTGCCCAGTCGATCGGCAGCGAACGTGGGATCGCCGACCACAGGCTCCGGCAGGGTCACGTCAGCCGGTTTGTCGACCGCCGGACCCGTGAGGCGGCTGCCATCGGCCGCGTAGGTCGCCCAGTAGATCTCGCGACGGCGGGCGTCGGTGACGACGGTGCGGGCACCGGAGCCGATCGCGTCCAGAGAGCAGACGCCGAACACCGGCAGGCCCCGCGCGTCGGCCAGCGCCGCAGCGGTGACGACTCCGACCCGCAGACCCGTGAACGGCCCGGGCCCGAGACCGGTGACGACGGCATCGAGGTCACCCATCGTCAGGCCCGCGTCGTCCAGCACGCCGGAGATCGCGGGCGTCAGCAGCTCGGCGTGCCTGGTCCCCGAGGGGACGGCGCGCTCGGCCAGCACCTGCGTCACCCCGTGCTGCGACCAGTCCGCCAGCCCGGCGACAAGGGTCGGCGTCGCGGTGTCGAGAGCGAGGACGAGCACGTCCGCCGAGGGTAGTGCGCGGGAATGAAGCCACCCGTCGCCGCCTCCGACCGACGGCAGATCCCCCGCCAATCGCGCCCCATCCGGAGCCGACCCGGAATCAGCCGGGGCCGAGCCGCTCGTCCCAGCCGGGCCCGTGCGGCACCAGGACCGCGGTCCGCACGTCGTCGTCGCGCCGGTCCAGCCGCACCTCCAGGTGCTCGTCGGCCAGCCGTTCGACCAGGCCCTGCCCCCACTCGACGACGGTGACCGACTCGTCCGTGGACGCGTCGAGGTCCAGGTCGTCGACGTCGGCCACGCCGCCCAGCCGGTAGGCGTCGACGTGCACCAAGGGCACCCGGCCGCCGCGGTGGACGCGGGCGATGACGAACGTCGGCGAGGTGACCGGCTCCCGCACGCCGAGGCCCGCACCGATGCCCTGCGTCAGCGCGGTCTTTCCCGCGCCCAGCGGCCCCGCCAGGACGACGAGGTCGCCGGCCCGCAGCACGTCCGCGAGGGAACGACCCAACTCGTGGGTGTCCTCCGGGGTCGGTAGGACGTGCTCGCGATTCACGGGCGGTCCCGCTTCCCGACGAGGTACGCGACCTGGCGCAGGTCGGCCGCCAGCGCCGCGCGAGGGGCCCCGTTCGGCCCGAAGCGGATGGCCGCCGAGGGGTGGTAGGTCACGTACAGGCCCCGCCCGTTCCAGGGATGCGCGCCGTGCTCGCGCGCGCGGGCCAGCACCGTCCGCGGCCCGAGGAACCACTTCGCCGCCGACAGCCCGAGCGCCACGATCGCCGGGGGATCGAGCAACTCGATCTGCCGGTTCAGCCAGCCGCTGCACCGCGCCACCTCAGGGGCCTTCGGCGTCCGGTTGCCCGGCGGCCGGCACTTCACCACGTTGAGGACGGCGCACTCCGCGCGGTCGAGGCCCGCTTCGGCCAGCAGCTGGTCGAGCAGCGCGCCGGACTTCCCGACGAACGGCCGGCCGGTCTCGTCCTCGGTGGCGCCGGGCGCCTCCCCCACGAACGCGACGAGCGGGCGACCGGAGACGGGGACGTCCCCCACGACGACGTGCCGCCGGGCCGCGGCCAGTTCGGGGCAGGCGACGCAGGAACGGGCCACCGCGGCCAGCGTGGCCCAGTCGGGCGCGGCCGCGGCGATCCGGGCGACCTCGTCGGCGGCAGCATCCGGCCGCGGCGGACGAAGGGCTGCCACGCCCGAACCCTAACGGTGGGCCGATTGCGCTTGCGTCTTCCGGCCGCGGGTGGGGCCGTGTCCGTGCGGCTCCGGTCCACCTCTGCGCCCCGAAGGGCAGGCGGTCATGACGGCAGCCGGCGCGATGCGTCCCCCTCGACGTCCACGAGATCGGCTGCCTGGCCGGCGGCCCCGACCCCGTCGTCGACACAGCCCTCGTCGCGCTGGTCCAGTCCGGCCGGATGCGCATCCATCGCCCCGGCCAACTGGCGACCGCCGCGCTGTCCCGCCGCCATCCCGTCGAGCGCTGGCGGCTCGCCGGCGCAGGGCGGCGGGTCCTGCGGCGCCTGGCGGCGCAGCCGCCCGTCGATCACGTCACCGTGGTACGGACGCGATGCCGGTGGCGCTGTGCGGTCCGGAGCGGCTGCCCGACCGAGAGTTCTCCGCCGCGATCTTCGCGCTGCCCGGACTGTCGCCCCGTTCAGGCGGGACAGCCGCAGCCGCAGCCGCAGCGAGGCGGCCGCAGAAGCCGCGCAGGCCGCCCACCAGACCCCGCAGCTCATCCACGGCTTCGCCAACGAGCGCTTCGCCCCGAGCGGCCCGACGGCGCCCCCGGTCCGGTCGACCCGCCGCGGCCGGAACTGACTACCCGACGCGCTCCGCGGAGGTCGTTGCGGCCGCCCGGCGCAGCAGCGCGGTGAGGGCAGAGCTCACCTCGGCCGGCTTCTCGAGCAGCACCAGGTGGCCGGCATCCGGGACGACGACGAACTCGGCGTCCGGCAACTCCTCCACGATGTGCTCGCTGTGCTCCTTGGGGATCAGCTTGTCCTTGTCGCCGGTCAGGACCAGCGTCGGGATCGCACGCAGCGGCTTCAGCGACCCGGTCTCGTCCAGCCCCGCGAGCGCCGGGTAGAACTCCGCGATCACGTCGACCGGCGTGCCGGCGATCATCGCGTCGACGTAGTGGACCAGAGCCCGGTCGACGTCACTGGACGCGAACGACAGTGCCCTCGTCGCGGCCGAGACGATGTCCGCGGCCATCCGCCGGGTGCGCTCGGCGAAGGCAGGACGACGGCGCATCGTCCACGCCGCCACCGGGAAGACGGCGGCGCGGACCCGGGTGAGCAGCTCGGGCAGCCCGAAGGTCAGGTCGGCCAGGTTGCCGCTGGAGGTCGAGATCAGCGCGACCGCGGCCACCTTCGGTCCGAACAGGTCGGGGCGCAGCGCCGCGAGCCCCATGATCGTCATCCCGCCCATCGAGTGCCCCACGAGGACCACGGGCCCACGCGGTACCCGGGCCTCGAGGACCGCTGAGAGGTCGCGGGCGAGCTGATCGATCGTCGAGTTCTCGGAGTGCCCGCGGCCGGACGAGCCGTGGCCGCGCTGGTCGTAGAAGACCAGGCGCGCGTCCGGACGATGCCCGTTCTCGGTGGCCAGCTCGGCAGCCAGTGTCCGGCGCTGGAACGTCCAGGAGGCCATCGACAGCGTGTAGCCGTGCACGAAGACGACGGTGAGCGGTGCGTCCGCCGGGCCGATCTCCTCCACGGCCAGCAGGACGTCGTCGTCGGTCTTCACCAGCGCCGTCCGGTCCGCCGAACGGGAGGCGGCACCGAGCGGATCGTCCCTGCGGAACTCCGCCTTGGTGTGCTCCGCGGGCGTCGAGAACTCGTCGGACAGCTCGGCGGCGCGCAGTCGTCGGCCGGCCATCCGGCTGGCGGCGACCCCGGCGGCGGTGCCGGCCGCGGCCAGGCCGACCAGGCCACCGACGACGCCGGCGGCCGGGTGCCTCGACAGGGCGCCGGTCAGGCCGGTCCGCTTCGCGGGGCGGGCCGCCATCAGACCGCACCCGCCGAGCCGACGTAGCGCCGGCTGAACCGGCCGCCGATCCGGGTGACCAGCTCGTAGTGGATGGTGTCGACGGCGTCGGCCCACTGCTGCGCCGTCGGCTCGCCGCGGTCCCCCGGGCCCCAGAGGACGACCTCGTCGCCCGGCTCGACGGCGGCGTCGCCCACGTCGAGCACGAACTGGTCCATGCAGACCCGGCCCGCGATGGTTCGCTGCGCACCGGCGGCGAGGACGGGTGCCCGGTTGCCGGCGGCCCTGGGGACGCCGTCCGCGTAGCCCACCGGGACGAGGGCAAGCGTCGTCTCGCGCTCGGTGACGTAGGTGTGGCCGTAGGAGACGCCCGACCCGGCCGGCACCCGCTTGGCCAGGGCGACCGCGGCCCGCACCGTCATCGCCGGGCGCAGCCCGTGGGCCGCAGGGTCGCCACCGAGAGGGTCCAGCCCGTACAGGGCGACCCCGGGGCGGACGAAGTCGTACCAGGTGTTCGGCAGGGCGATGGTGGCCGCCGAGTTGGCCAGGTGCAGACGGGCGTCGGTCAGCCCGGCGCCCCGGGCCAGCGCAGCCGCCTCCTCGAAGACCGCCACCTGGGCCGCGATCGAGGGATGGGTGGGAGCGTCGGCGTAGATCATGTGGCTCCAGAGGCCGATCACCTCGATCTCGCCGTCGGCCTGCGCGCGGGCGGCGGCTGCGACCAGGTCGGGCCATTCCGCCGGCGTCGCGCCCGCTCGGGAGAGCCCGGTGTCGGCCTTCAGGTGCACCCGGGCCGTACGACCGGTGGCGCGGACCCCGCCCAGCACCTCCTCCAGTGCCCAGTCGGCGCTCACCGAGACCTCGACGTCGGCGGTGAGGGCCGCGGCGTAGTCGGTACCCGGCCCGTGCAGCCAGGCCAGGAGCGGCGCGGTGATGCCGGCCGCCCGCAGCGCCAGAGCCTCCTCGAGGACGGCGACCCCGAGGAAGTCCGCGCCGCCGGCGAGCACCGCTCGCGCCGCGGGGACCAGACCGTGGCCGTAGCCGTCTGCCTTGACCACGGCCATCAGGGGGCGGGCGACCCGCTCGCGGAGCACCGCGGTGTTCGCGGCGATCGCGTCCAGGTCGACGACCACTTCGGCGCGGAACCGGTCTCGGACGGTTGAGGCTGTCACGCCTCCGAGTGTCCCAGGCGGCGCGCCGGAACCCCCCGCACCCGGCTGATCGCCTCGGGCAGCCGCCGGATCAGGTCCCCGGCCACCAGCGGGCCCCGCTCGGCCGCCAGCTGCCCGGCCCGGCCGTGCAGATGGGCCGCCACCGCGCCCGCCAGCGCCGCGTCCAGGCCGGTGGCCAGCAGCGAACCGGCGATCCCGGCCAGGACGTCGCCGGTGCCGGCGGTGGCCAACCAGGGCGTGCCGGTGGCATTGACGAACGCCGTCCCCCCGGCGTCCGCGACGACGGTGGCCTCGCCCTTGAGCAGGACGGCGCAGCCGAGATCGGCGGCCAGCCGGCGCGCCGCTCCGATCCGGTCGGGGCCGGGCTCCGCACCGAACCGGGCGAACTCGCGGTCGTGTGGGGTCAGCAGTGTGGGAGCGCCGCGGCCCCGCACCAGGGACTGGTCCGCGGCGAGCATCGTCAGCGCGTCGGCGTCGACGACCACCGACAGGTCGGTGCCGAGCACCTCGGCCAGCACGCTCCGGGCGTCGTCGTCGGTGCCCATGCCGGGACCGACCACCCACGACTGGACGCGGCCGGCGTCCCGCGGCCGGCGGTCGGTGACGATGGCCTCCGGCCAGGCCGCGCGGACGCCGTCCGCAGCCGTGCCGGCGTAGCGGACCAGGCCGGGCCTGGTGCGCAGCGCGGCCCCGGTGCAGAGCACGGCGGCGCCGGGATAGGTCACCGAGCCGGCGACGACGCCGACCACGCCCTGCGAGTACTTGTCGTCGGAGGCGGACGGCGGTGCGAGCCGCGCGGCCACGTCGGCGTCGGTGAGCCGGAAGGCGGTGGCGGCCGGCAGGTACGGGTCGATGCCGATGTCGATCAGGTGGATCTCCCCGGCGTATCCCCGTCCCTCCCCCACGACCAGGCCGCGCTTCACCGCCCCGAAGGTCACCGTGTGCGTCGCCGGGAAGGCTGCTCCCTCGACGACGCCCGTGTCGGCGTCGACGCCGCTGGGGACGTCGACGGCGACGGTGAGCGCCGCGGCCTCGCCGGCCAGCCGGGCGAGTTCCGCGGCGTCGGCGCGAAGGCCGCCCCGGCCGCCGATGCCCAGCATCCCGTCGAGCACCAGGTCGGCCCGGCTGATGGCCACTGTGGCGCCGTCGGTACCGGCGGCCAGCCCCCGCCCTCCGGCCCCGAGCAGGGCGGTCAGGCCGGCGGCGTGGGCCCGGTCGGGATCGAGCAGGACGGCGCTGACACGGGCACCACGGCGCGCCAGGTAGGCGCCGGCGAAGAGGGCGTCGCCGCCGTTGTTGCCGGTGCCGACGAGCAGCACGATGCGCCGTCCGTACACCGCGCCGAGCAGCCGCAGGCACACGGTGGCCAGCCCGGTGGCGGCCCGCTGCATCAGCGCGCCCTCGGGGGTGGTGGCGAGGACCGACGTCTCGGCCGCCCGGATCTCCGCGACCGTGAAAAGCCCGATCATGAGCCCTCCTCGCGCAGGAATCCCTCCGCCACCACCACGGCGGAGGCGATGCCACCGTCGTGGCTGAGCGAGACGTGCCACGAGGAGACGCCGAGCTGGGCGGCCCGGCCGGCCACCGATCCGCGGACCTCGAGGTGCGGGCGACCGTGCTCGCCGACGGTCACCTCGGCGTCGTGCCAGTGCAGGTCACCGGGGGCGCCGAGGGCCTTGGCCAACGCCTCCTTGGCCGCGAACCGGGCCGCGAGCGACTCGCCGGTGCGCGGGGCGCCCGAGGGGGTCTGCTGCTCGGCGGCGGTGAACAGCCGGTCGCGCAGACCTGGAGTGCGGGTGAGCGACTCGGCGAACCGCTCGACCGGCACGACGTCGATCCCGATCCCGATGATCACGGGCCCAGTCTGCCGTGCCTGCGAACTACCTACTCGACGGTGACGCTCTTCGCCAGGTTCCGCGGCTGGTCCACGTCCAACCCGCGCGTGGCGGCGATCTCGCAGGCGAGCACCTGCAGCGGCACGGTGGTGACGACCGGCGCCAGCAGCGTGGGCGTCCGCGGGACACGGATCAGGTGGTCGGCGTACGGGACGACGTCCTCGTCGCCCTCCTCCGCGATCACGATCGTGCGGGCGCCGCGGGCACGGACCTCCTGGATGTTGGAGACGACCTTGCCGTGCACCGACTCCCGACTGCGCGGCGAGGGGACGATGACGATGACCGGCGTGCCCTGGTCGACGACCGCGATCGGGCCGTGCTTGAGCTCCCCTGCCGCGAAGCCCTCGGCGTGGATGTAGGCCAGCTCCTTGAGCTTGAGCGCCCCCTCGAGGGCCACCGGGTAACCGACGTGGCGGCCGAGGAACAGGATCGTGTCCGCGTCGGCCAGTGACCGGGCCAGCTCACGGACCGGCTCCATGGCGGCGAGCACCTCGGCGACGGCCTCCGGGAGGCGGCGGAGGTCGTCGACGACGGCCGACACCTCGTCCTCGTACTTCACGCCGCGGACCTGGGCGAGGAACAGCCCCACGAGGTAACAGGCGACCAACTGCGTGAGGAAGCCCTTGGTGGAGGCGACAGCGACCTCGGGCCCGGCGTGCGTGTAGAGCACGGCGTCGGACTCGCGCGGGATCGTGGAGCCGTTGGCGTTGCAGATGGCCAGCACCCGGGCCTTCTGATCCTTGGCGTGGCGCAGCGCCATCAGCGTGTCCATCGTCTCGCCGGACTGGCTGATGACGACGACCAGCGTGGAGCGGTCGAGGACCGGGTCGCGGTAACGGAACTCGCTGGCCAGCTCCACCTCGACGGGGATGCGGGTCCAGTGCTCGATGGCGTACTTGGCGATCATCCCGGCGTGGAAGGCGGTTCCGCAAGCGACGACGAAGATCTTGTCGATGTCGCGCAGTTCCTGGTCCGACAGTCGCACCTCGTCCAGCACCAGCTCCCCCTGGGAGCCCAGCCGGCCGAGCAGGGTGTCCGCGATCGCCTGTGGCTGCTCGGCGATCTCCTTGAGCATGAACCAGTCGTAGCCGCCCTTCTCGGCGGCGGCGGCGTCCCAGTCGACCGTGTAGGCCTTGGGCTCGACCGCCGCTCCGAAGAAGTCGGTGACGGTGAGGCCACGATGCCGGTCGATCTCCACGACCTGGTCCTGGCCGAGCTCGCGGGCCTCCCGCGTGTGCGCGATGAACGCGGCGACGTCGGAGCCCAGGAAGTACTCGCCGTCGCCGACGCCGACCACCAGGGGGCTGCTGCGCCGGGCAGCGACGAGCGTGTCCGGCTCGGTCGCGGCGGTGGCGACGAGGGTGAAGGCGCCCTCCAGGCGGCGGGAGATCACGCGCATCGCCTCGGCGAGCCGGCCGGGACCCTCCGGTGTATCGGCGTACGCCGCGGCCAGCAGGTGCGCAGCGACCTCGGTGTCGGTCTCGGAGCGGAACTCGACGCCCTGGGCCTCGCACTCGGCGCGCAGGGCCGCGAAGTTCTCGATGATCCCGTTGTGGATGACGGCGACCGAACCGTCCGCGGACACGTGCGGGTGCGCGTTGCGGTCGGTGGGCCCGCCGTGGGTGGCCCAGCGGGTGTGGCCGATCCCGACGGTGGCCGCGGGCAGGGGATGCTCGGCGAGCACCTTCTCCAGGTTGGCCAGCTTCCCGGCCTTCTTCACCGAGCTCAGCAGGCCGTCAGCGACGACCGCGATGCCCGCCGAGTCGTACCCCCGGTACTCGAGCCGGCGCAGCCCTTCCAGGATGACGTCCCGCGCGTCCTGTGGACCGACGTAACCCACGATGCCGCACATTGCACCGAGAGTACCTGCGATGACACGGTCGCCCTCCGGACGACACCGCGGTCATGACACGGTCGCCCTCCGGCGTTGAGCCGTTGAGTCCCTCTTCGCGGGACCCTTCGGGCCCGACTCGTCAGGACAGGGCTACTTGACCGCGGCGACGACCTCGGCCAGGCGGGCGGCGACATCGTCGGCCTGTTCCTGAGTGGGTGCCTCGACCATCACGCGCACGAGCTGCTCAGTACCCGACGGGCGCAGCAGCACCCGCCCGGCGTCCCCGAGCTCCTCCTCGACGGCGTTGACGGCCTCGGCGACCTCGTCGTTCTCCACGACGGCCAGCCGGTCGGTCACGGGCACGTTGACGAGCACCTGCGGCAGCCGATGGACGACCGCGGCGAGCTCCGCCAGGGAGGCGCCGGTGGCGCTCATCCGCGACATCAACGCCAGCCCGGTGAGCAGCCCGTCGCCGGTCGTGGCGTGGTCGAGGAAGACCAGGTGGCCGCTCTGCTCACCGCCCAGGCTCAGGCCACGGGCGCGCAGGGCTTCCAGCACATAGCGGTCACCGACGGCGGTGGTGTGCACGGCGATCCCCGCGTCGCGCATCGTGTGGTGGAAACCGAGGTTGCTCATCACGGTCGCGACCACGGTGTTCTGCGCCAGCTCCCCGCGCTCGTGCAGCGCCAGCGCGCACATGGCCAGGATCGCGTCGCCGTCGACGAGCTCACCCTCGGCGGTGACGGCCAGGCACCGGTCGGCGTCGCCGTCGTGGGCGATGCCGAGGTCGGCGCCCTGCTTCCGCACCGCCTCGATCAGCGGGCCGAGGTGGGTGGAACCGATCCCGTCGTTGATGTTCCAGCCGTCGGGTGCGCACCCGATCGCGTGCACCGTGGCACCGGCGCGGCGGTAGACCTCGGGCGCGATCGTGGCGGCGGCCCCGTGCGCGCCGTCGACGACGACTGACAACCCGGTCAGCGGCCGGTCGACGGTGGACAGGAGATGGGCGACGTAGTCGTCGGCGGCATCGGGGAGATCGCGGACCCGGCCCACACCGGCACCGGTCGGCCGGTGGTCGGCGGGGGTACCGCTCATTACGGTGCGCTCGATGGCGGCCTCGACCGCGTCGGGCAGCTTGTGGCCACCACGGCTGAAGAGCTTGATGCCGTTGTCGGGCATCGGGTTGTGACTGGCCGAGATCATGACGCCGAGATCGGCGTCGGTCCGGGCGGTCAGGTAGGCCAGCGCGGGCGTCGGGAGGACGCCGGCGCGCAGGACCTCGGCGCCGGCGCTGGTCAGCCCGGCGACCACCGCGGCCTCGAGCATCTCCCCGCTGGCGCGGGGGTCACGGCCGACGACCGCGACGGGACGCTGAGTCCCGTCGCGGTCGGCGAGGCCACCGGCAGCGGCGCGCGCCACCGAGAGGGCCAACTCCGGCGTGAGGTCGGCATTGGCCCGACCCCGGACGCCGTCGGTCCCGAATAGGCGACCCAACGACGTGCGGGTCAGCGCTTGGAGTACTGGGGAGCCTTGCGGGCCTTCTTGAGCCCGTACTTCTTGCGTTCGATGACGCGGGGGTCCCGAGTGAGGAAGCCGGCCTTCTTCAGCACCGGACGGTCGTCGGGCTCGATCTCGATGAGCGCCCGGGCGATGCCCAACCGCAGCGCACCGGCCTGGCCGGACACACCGCCACCGTGGAGCAGCCCCACGACGTCGTACTGCTCGGCCTTCTCCAGGATCACGAACGGCTCACGGATGAGCTGCTGGTGCACCTTGTTCGGGAAGTAGTCCTCGATGGTGCGGCCGTTGA
>JAOPUS010000172.1 GCA_025963345.1 Blastococcus sp.
CGGCGGTGTCCTCGACCCGGGTGCTCCAGCGGAGCCGGTCGGCGACCTGGCTGAGCAGCATGTCGCCGGCCTCGTGGCCGAGGGCCTCGTTGACGGCCTTGAACCGGTCGATGTTCAGGTGCACCAGACCGACCTGCAGCCCGCGGCGGCGGGACAGCGCGACCGCGTGGCGGAGCCGGTCGGTGAGCGCGCGACGGTTCGGCAGCCCGGTGAGCGGGTCGGTGAACGCGCGGCGGACCAGGTCGTCCTCGGCGCGGCGACGGTCGGTGACGTCGACCAGCGAGAGGACGACGAACTGGGGCGCGCCGTTGTTGTGCCGGACGATCTCGTGGGACTGGATCGCCCACAGCTCGGTGCCGTCGGAGCGGCGCAACCGACGCTCGCCGTCGAGCAGGAGGTGCGGGTCCAGGTGCGGCTCAGCCTGGCCGGCCTCCAGGCCGAGGTCGCCGACCGGCGGGTCGTCGGGGTGGGCGAGCAGGTCGACGTGCCGGCCGGCCAGTTCCTCCGCCGTCCGCCCGGTGAGGGCGCACATCATCGGGTTCGCGACCAGGACGTGACCGTCGAGGTCGACGAGGGCCTTGGGGATGGGTGCGGAGAGGAAGAGCGCCTGGAACAGCTGGCCGCGGTCGGCGAGGAGGGTGTCGATGGCCCGCATTCGCTGCCCGGCGGAGGCGCCGGGTGTCCCGGCGGGGGTCCGCGGCACCTCGGAGGCGGGAAGGCTCACCAGCACAGGGTCACGCATCGAAGGTGTGAAGTGACGGAACCTGATCACGGAGAGTCGTGATCGCGCCGTCACAGTGCGTTAGTTCGCGGGCTCGAGCGGGCGTCTCTTGCCAAGGCGCGTGAACCGGTCCGGCACATCCCGACGCAACCGGGTCCGGCTGCGGGATCCGGGCGTGTGGAGGAGGAATCGTCGGGAACCCGTCAACGCTCGGCCGTGCAGACGACGAGAGTGGGCGCCGTGGAGAAGAAGATCGGGTTCCTGTCCTTCGGGCACTGGCAGCCCATCCCCGGATCGCGGGTGCGTACCGGGCGGGATGCGCTGGTGCAGAGCATCGAGCTGGCGGTGGCGGCCGAGGAGCTCGGGGTGGACGGCGCGTACGTGCGGGTGCACCACTTCGCCCGGCAGCTCGCCTCGCCGTTCCCGCTGCTGGCCGCGATGGCTGCCCGCACGAGCCGGATCGAGGTCGGTACCGCCGTCATCGACATGCGCTTCGAGAACCCGCTGTACATGGCCGAGGAGGCCGCGGCGACCGACCTGATCAGCGGCGGCCGGCTGCAGCTCGGCATCAGCCGGGGGTCACCCGAGACCGCTCTGCGCGGGTCGGAGGCGTTCGGCTACGTCCCGCCGGACGACACCAGTGATTCCGAGGTGGCCCGGCACAAGACGAAGCTGTTCCTCGCCGCGATCTCCGGGCAGACGGTGGTCGACGCCGACCCGCAGATGACCGGCGGACAGTCCGGGCGGCTGGCGATCCAGCCGCAGTCGCCGGACCTGCGTGAACGGATCTGGTGGGGCTCCGGCACCCGGGCGACCGCCGAGTGGGCAGCGCATCAGGGGATGAACCTGATGAGCTCCACGCTGCTGGTCGAGGACACCGGCGTGCCGTTCGACGAGCTGCAGGCCGAGCAGATCGCCCGCTTCCGGGCCGCCTGGACCGAGGCCGGCTGGGAACGTGAGCCACGGGTGTCGGTGAGCCGCAGCGTCATGCCGATCCTGACCGACCTCGACCGGCAGTACTTCGGTGAGCGCTCCGACGACGACCAGGTCGGCATCCTCGACGGCGTGCGGGCGCGCTTCGGCAAGAGCTACGTCGGCGAGCCGGACCGGCTGGCGGACGAGCTCGCCAAGGACGCCGCCGTCCAGGCGGCTGACACCCTGCTGATCACCGTGCCGAACATGCTCGGAGTCGAGTACAACGCCCGACTGCTGGAGAACGTCGTGCGGTACGTCGCGCCGGCGATCGGCTGGGCCCCGCCGGACCAGCGCTCGGACTGACGCTGCCGTTGGGGTGTTCCTCGCGCTCCCGGAGTCCTGCAGGATCCCGGGAGCACGAGAAACACCCCCAGAGCAGTCGCGGGCTCAGCCGCGTAGGTCGAAGCCGAGGTCCAGCACGGGGGCGCTGTGGGTGAGCGCGCCGACGGCCAGGTAGTCCACGCCGGTCGCGGCGACGTCGTGTGCCCGGGCGAGGTCCAGCCCGCCGCTCGCCTCCAGGCGCACGCCGGCCGGCCTCGCGAGCGCGACCGCCGTCCTGGTGTCCTCCAGCGAGAAGTTGTCCAGCAGTACGAGTTCCACCCCGGCGTCGATCGCCTCCCGCACCTGGTCGAGGGTGTCGCACTCGACCTCCAACGCGATCTGGGGTGCGTGCGTCCGGACGGCGCTCACGGCCGCGGCGATCCCGCCCGCTGCGGCGACGTGGTTGTCCTTGACCAGGGCGGCGTCGCCGAGCGCCATGCGGTGGTTGACCCCGCCGCCGCACCGGACGGCGTACTTCTCCAGCGCGCGCAGGCCGGGAGTGGTCTTGCGGGTGTCGCGGATCGCGGCACCCGTCCCGGCCACGGCGTCGACCCACCGACGGGTCAGCGAGGCCACGCCGGAGAGGCGACCGATCAGGTTCAGCGCGGTCCGCTCGGCGGTCAGCAGGGCCCGCGTCGGCCCGCTGACCGTGAGGACCGCACGCCCCGGCGCCGTGGCGGCGCCGTCGTCGGCGTGCAGGACGAACTCCACCGCTGGACCGCCGACCAGGTCGAACACGGCGGCAGCCACCGCCACCCCGGCCAGCACTCCGGACGTCCGGGGGACGACGTCACCGGTGGCCCGCGCGTCCTCGGCCACGGTGGACAGCGTCGTGACGTCCGGGCCGAGGGCGAGGTCTTCCTCCAGGGCGCGGCGCACCACCCGCTCCACCTCGACGGGATCGAGACCGCTCTTCTGCAGCGCCGCCGCGACGTCGGGGCGCAGTCCGCCGGTCATGCCTCGGCCAGCGCGAGGGAGCGGACCGGCACCGTGTGGGTGCGCAACTGCCCCGCGCCGTCCAGTCGGTGCACCAGGCGCACCCGCCACTCCGGCCGCGTGCCGGGCGCGTCGGAGCGGCGGTG
>JAOPUS010000221.1 GCA_025963345.1 Blastococcus sp.
CCGAGCTCGACAGCGACCCGGAACTGCTGCGCCAGGAACGCGAACGCGCGCGCTGGCTGTTCGTCGACGAATACCAGGACACCGACCCCGCCCAGGTCGATCTGCTCGAGCTGCTGGCCGGGGGTGGCGGCAACCTGATCGCCGTCGGCGACCCCGATCAGGCGATCTACGCCTTCCGCGGCGCCGAGCCCCGGGGCATCGTCGAGTTCCCCGAGCGCTTTCGGCATTCCGGCAACCGTCCGGCCGGCCGGGTTTCGCTGGGGGTGTGCCGGAGGTCCGGCGCGGAGTTGCTGGCGATCAGCCGGAAGGTCGCCGAGGGCCTGCCGGGCCCCTGGGAGCACCGCCGCCTGTCCCCGGTCGACGGCACCGATCCGGGCGCTGCCGAGGTGCACGTCTTCGGCTCCGCGGCGGTGGAGGCGGCCTACCTCGCCGACGTCCTGCGCCGAGCACACCTGCTCGAGGGTCTGCCCTGGTCGCAGATGGCCGTGGTCGTCCGCACGGCCGGCGCACTCGGTCCGCTGCGCCGCGCCCTGTCGTCGGCCGGCGTCCCGGTGGCGGTCTCCGCCGACGACCTGCCGCTCGCCGGTCAGCCGGCCGTCGCCCCGCTGCTGAGTGCGCTCACGGCGCTGCTCCCGGGATCCGTCTCCGGGCCCGAGGCCGACGGCGTGGCGATCGGGCTCGACGAACCTGCGGCGGAGGCCCTGCTGGCCTCGCCGCTCGGCGGGGCGACCGTCCTCGACCTGCGCCGGCTGCGCCGGGCGGTCCGGATCTCCTTCGCCGCCCGGGGTATCGACGCCGCCGAGCGCGGTGCACCTCTGGCCGCGGTCCTGACCGACGAGGCGCTCCTGGAGTCCCTGCCCGAGCACGTCTCCCGTCCCGCGCGGCGGGTCGCGGCGGTGCTCGACGCCGGCCGGATGGCACTGGCGAAGGACGGGACGGCGGAGGACGTGCTGTGGGCCATGTGGCAGCGCAGCGGTCTCGCCGTCCGGTGGGCGCGGGCCAGCGCTTCGGGAGGGCCGTCCGGGGCGGTCGCCGACCGCGACCTGGACGCCGTCGTCTCGCTCTTCGACGCGGCTGCGGGCTTCGTGGACCGGCTCCCGTCCGCCGACGTACGGGCCTTCGTCGCCCACCTGTCCGCCCAGGAGCTGCCCGGTGACAGCGGTGCGGCCCGGGCGGTGGCGGGGGAGACGGTCCGGCTGCTGACCGCGCACGCATCCAAGGGCCTGGAGTGGGACCTGGTCTGCGTCGCCGGGGTGCAGGAGGGCGTGTGGCCCGACCTCCGGGAGCGCACCTCGCTGCTCGGCACCGAGGAACTGGTCGAGCGCGTCTCCGGTATCGACGGCAGCAGCGTCGACCGCCGGACCCTCGCCCTCGCCGAGGAACGGCGGCTGTTCTACGTCGCCTGTACCCGTGCGCGACGCCGGCTCATGGTCACCGCCGTGGAGGGTGCACTCGACGGCGCCGACGCCGGTGCGACCGCGTCCCGCTTCCTGGACCTCGTCTCCCCGCCCCCGGAGGAGGGGCGGCCGCTCACCGAGCTGCCACGCTCCCTGACGCTCCCGGCCCTCGTGGCCGACCTGCGCCGCGCGCTGACCGATCCGCAGACCCCGCCGGACCGCCGCTCCGCTGCTGCCTCGGTGCTCCGCCGGCTGGCCGACGAGCGTGTCCCGGGTGCGGCTCCGACGAGCTGGTGGGGGCTGGCCCCGCTCTCGGACGACGCGCCACTGGTGCCTGCGGAGTCGGTGGTCCGCGTCCGTCCATCCGGCATCGAGACCTTCCAGCGCTGTCCGCTGCGCTGGGTGCTCAGTGCGGTCGGGGCCGAGGCGTCGCCGGACACCACACGAACCGTCGGGACGGCGGTGCACGCCGTCGCCCAGCAGGTCGCCGACGGACTTCCCACAGCCGATGCGCCCACGGTGCTCGCCGCCGAGCTCGACCAGTTGGACCTCGGCCCGGGCTGGTCGGATCAGCGGCAGCGGCAGTCGGCGCAGGACATGCTCGGCCGCTTCCTCGCCTGGCACGCGGCCGAGGGCCGCGAGCTGATCGCCGCGGAGGTCGAGGTCGACGTCACCGTCGACCGGGTCCTCATCCGGGGGAAGGTCGACCGGCTGGAGCGCGACGGCGAGGGACGGCTCGTGGTCGTCGACCTCAAGACCGGCAAGACACCGGCCAAGAACACCGAGGAGCACGGGCAGCTGGCCGCCTACCAGGTGGCCGTAGCGGCGGGCGCGTTCGGCGAGCACGGCACCGTCCCCGGCGGCGCGGCGCTGCTGCAGGTCGGCACCGGGACCAAGGCCAAGGAGCAGCATCAGGAGCCGCTGCCCGCCGACGTCCCCCTGGCGCAGACGTGGGCCGGTGAGCTCCTCGCTGAGGTGGGGGAGGGCATGGGCGCGGCGTCCTTCGAGGTGCGCACGGGCTCGCACTGCCAGCGGTGCCCCGCCCGGCGCAGCTGCCCGCTGCAGGAGCCCGGCCGGCAGGTGACCGGATGAGCCCCCGCGATCGGCCCCGTTCCGGGTTCCCTCGCGAGCGTGCGAGCGGAGGGGAGAACGGGGTCCTTCAACAGCTGTCCTTCGACGACCTCTTCGGCGACGCGCCCACCGAGCCCGCGGCTCCGCGGCGGCTGCTCGACCCCGCCGAGGTGGCCGCCCGGTGCGGGCTGTCCTACGCCCCCTCGCCGGAGCAGGCCC
>JAOPUS010000194.1 GCA_025963345.1 Blastococcus sp.
CCGCGGCCGCCGCGCTCGCCGCCGGCCTGGACGGCATCCGCCGCAACCTCGACCCGGGCGACCCCGGCGCGAACCGGAGCGACCCCCTCCCGCCGACGCTGCTGCACGCCGTCGAGCAGCTCGAGGCCGACCCGGTCGTCACCGGCGCGCTCGACGCCGCCGGCGCCGGCGTCAGCAGCTACTTCGCCGGCCTCAAGCGCGACGAGTTCTTCGAATGGCACGGGCAGGTGACCTCCTGGGAGGTCGACCGCTACGTGACCGCTTTCTGACCACCCACCTCCGAGAGGAACGCACCATGTGCGGGATCGTCGGGCTCCACCTGCGGGAGCCCTCGCTGTACCCCCGGCTCGGCGAGCTGCTGACCGGGATGTTGTGCCAGGTCTCCGAGCGGGGGCCCGACTCGGCCGGCGTCGCCGTCTACGGCGACCCCCGGATGTCCCCGCCGGGGCGGGCGACGGTCTCCCTGCTCACCGGATCCCTGACCCCGGACGACGTCGGCACGAGGCTCGGCAGCGCGCTGCCGGGGACGGCGCCGGCCGTCGTCGACGCGGGGCAGACCCTGGTGGTGAACGCGGCGACCACCTCCGAGGAGCTGGTCGCCGCCGCGAAGCAGGTGCTGCCCGGGTCCCTGGTCATCGGGTTCGGCAGCGATCTCGCCGTCCTGAAGGGGGTCGGCCACCCGCAGACGCTCGCCGCCGAGTTCGGCCTGGCCCGGGCCGAGGGCTGGCAGGGCGTGGCGCACACCCGGATGGCCACCGAGTCGGCCGTGACCCCGGCCCACTGCCACCCGTTCTCCGTCGGCCCCGACCAGTGCCTGGTGCACAACGGCTCCTTCGCCAACCACGCCACCATCCGGCGCGAGCTGGTGGCCGGCGGCTCGGTCTTCGACAGCGACAACGACTCGGAGGTCGGGGCCCGGTTCGTCGCCGCCCAGCTGGCCGCCGGCTACGACCTGGAGAAGTCGCTGAAGCTGCTCTGCGAGCGGTTCGACGGCTTCTACACGCTGCTGGTCTCCACCCGGGACAGCTTCGCCGTCGTCCGCGACGCCGTCGCCTGCAAGCCGGCGGTCATCGCCGAGACACCGCAGTGGGTCGCCATGGCGTCGGAGTACCGCGCCCTGGCCGGTCTGCCCGGTGTCGAGTCCGCCCGCATCTTCGAGCCCGAGCCGGAAGAGGTCTACGCATGGCAGCGCTGAGCACCCCGCTGGAGACGGTCGACGAGTTCCGAGAGGTGGAGCCGGCCGCCGTCGACCTCTCGGTCTGCGAGGTCCGCGAACTGAACGCCGCCCTGCACGCCCGCGACGTCGTGGAGAAGGCGGCCCGCTGGCGGGTGAGCTCCCCCGACGGCCGGCACAACATCGCCGTGGGTCTCGATGCCGGCATCGAGGTGGAGATCGACGGCCACGTCGGCTACTACTGCGCCGGGATGAACAAGACCGCCTCGGTGACGGTCCACGGGAACGCCGGCGTCGGGGTCGCCGAGAACATGATGTCCGGCACCGTCCGCGTGCGCGGCAACGCCTCGCAGTCCGCCGGCGCGACGGCGCACGGCGGTCTGCTGGTGGTGGAGGGCTCGGCCGCCGCCCGCTGCGGCATCTCGATGAAGGGCGTGGACATCGTCGTCGGCGGCGACGTGGGCCACATGAGCGCCTTCATGGGACAGGCCGGTCGGCTGGTCATCTGTGGCGACGCCGGTGACGCCCTCGGGGACTCCCTCTACGAGGCGCGGATCTACCTGCGCGGCTCGGTGAAGTCCCTGGGCGCCGACTGCGTCGAGAAGGAGATGCGCGGCGAGCACCTGGCCGAGCTCGGTGAGCTGCTCGCCGCCGCCGGTATGGACGCCGACCCGGCCGCCTTCCGGCGCTACGGCTCCGCCCGCACTCTCTACAACTTCTCCGTCGACCACGCGTCGTCCTACTGAGAGGGCTCCTCATGAACCCCGCCCTGCCCCCGGATCCCACCCTGCGCGAGTCGGCCACCTTCGACCGGGCCACCATCGCCGACATCCAGCGTGCCGCCGAGACCGGCATCTACGACATCCGCGGCGGTGGCGCCAAGCGCCGGGTGCCGCACTTCGACGACCTGCTCTTCCTCGGCGCGAGCATGTCCCGGTACCCGCTCGAGGGCTATCGCGAGCGGTGCGACACCGACGTCGTCCTCGGCGACCGCAACGCCACCTACCCGCTGCACCTGTCCACCCCGGTCACCATCGCCGGGATGAGCTTCGGCGCCCTGTCGGGTCGGGCGAAGGAGGCGCTGGGGCGCGGCGCCAGTGAGGTCAACACCTCCACCACCACCGGCGACGGCGGGATGACGGCGGAGGAGCGCGGGCAGTCCAAGCACCTCGTGTACCAGTACCTGCCGTCCCGGTACGGCATGAACCCCGACGACCTGCGGCAGGCCGACGCGATCGAGGTCGTCCTCGGCCAGGGCGCGAAGCCCGGCGGCGGCGGGATGCTGCTCGGCCAGAAGATCACCGAGCGGGTCGCCGGCATGCGGACACTGCCGATGGGCGTGGACCAGCGCAGCGCCTGCCGGCACCCGGACTGGACCGGTCCGGACGACCTGGAGATCAAGATCCGCGAGCTGCGGGAGATCACCGACTGGGAGAAGCCGATCTACGTCAAGATCGGTGCCAGCCGCACGTACTACGACGTCAAGCTCGCCGCCAAGGCCGGCGCCGACGTCATCGTGCTCGACGGCATGCAGGGCGGTACCGCGGCGACCCAGGACGTGTTCATCGAGCACGTCGGGATCCCCACCCTCGCGGCGCTGCCCCAGGCGGTGCAGGCCCTGCAGGAGGAAGGCTTGCACCGGCAGGTCCAGCTGGTCGTCTCCGGCGGCATCCGCAACGGCGCCGACCTGGCCAAGTGCATGGCCCTGGGCGCCGACGCCGTCGCGATCGGCACGGCCGCCCTGATCGCCCTCGGCGACAACTCGCCGTCCCTGGACGCCGAGTACCGCGAACTCGGCTCGGCTGCGGGTTTCTACGACGACTGGCAGGCCGGCCGCGATCCGGCGGGCATCACCACCCAGGACGACGAGCTGGCGCAGCGACTCGACCCGGTGCTCGGTGGACGGCGGCTGGCGAACTTCATCCGGGTCATGACCATGGAGGCCCAGATCATCGCCCGCGCGTGCGGCAAGGCCCACCTGCACCACCTGGAGCCCGAGGACCTGGTCGCGCTCACCATCGAGGCCGCCGCGATGGCCCGGGTACCCCTCGCGGGCACCAGCTGGATCCCGGGGCAGGGGCTGTGACGACCGCCGACGTCGTCATCGTCGGGGGAGGGCTCGAGGGCGCGGCCATCGCGTGGGCCCTCGCCGAGCGGGGCGTCACCGACGTCGTCGTGTGCGAGCGCGACACCGTGGGCTCAGGGATGACGGGCAAGTCCAGCGGCATCGTGCGATGTCACTACGGCGTCTCATCACTGGCGGCCATGGCGAACCGGGGACTGGAGCTCTTCGAGAATGCCGAGCAGGTCCTCGGTCAGGACATCGGGTTCCACCAGACCGGCTACGTCGTCGGCGTGGGCGAGCCCAACGTCGGGGCACTGCGCTCCAGTCTCGCCAACCAGCGCGCCGTCGGCGTGCAGACAGAGGAGATCGATCGCGACGAGGTCGCCCGGTTGTGGCCGACCGCCGACCTGTCGGACTTCGCCGCCTTCGGCTGGGAGGCGCGCGGCGGCCACGGTGACGCCTACCGGACCGCGCAGGCCTTCGCCGGTGCCGCCCGCCGCGCCGGGGTGCGCATCCGCCAGGGCGCCGTGGTGACCGAGGTGCTCGTGGAGGGGGAGCGGGTGGCCGGGGTGTGCCTGGCCGACGGGTCGGTGATCGCGGCCCCGACCGTCGTCGTCGCAGCCGGCCCGTGGTCGGTGCCGCTGCTGGCCGCGCACGGGGTCGACCTGCCGATCACCGTCCACCGCGAGGCGATCGTGCTCCTCGACCCGGGGACCGACCTGGGCCCGGTGCCGGTGTTCTCCGACCTCGTCTCCCTGCAGTACCTCCGCCCCGAGGGGGCCGGTCAGCTGTTGTTCGGCAACAGCGACCTCGCCGTCCTCGAGCCCGCCGACCCCGACCGGTACTCCAACCGGGCCAGCCGAGGCTTCCTCGACATGGCGGTGGGCAAGATCGCGCACCGTTTCCCGGGGCTCGAGAACGCGGCGGTGACGAGCACCTACGCCGGCTGCTACGACGTCACGCCGGACTTCAACCCCGTTCTGTCCGAGACGCCGGTCGAGTCCCTGTTCGTGGCGGCTGGCTTCAGCGGGCACGGGTTCAAGATCTCTCCGGCCGTGGGCCGGCTCGTCGCGGACCTGGTCGTCGACGGCAAGAGTTCCGACCCCGACATCCCCGAGTGCGACTTCCGTCTTGCCCGCTTCGCCGAGGGGGATCTCCTCACCAGTCCGTTCCCCTACGTGGGTGCGGGGGAGATGCGCTGATCCCGCGGCAGCTGCGCAGGAGATGATCGCCCGATGCCGCGCCTGCTCGTCGTCCACCACACGCCATCGCCCGCGATGCAGGCGGTGCTGGAGGCGGTGCGGGAGGGCGTCGCGCTCGTCGAGGAGGTCGAGCTCGTCGTCCGGCCCGCCCTGTCGGCCGGCGCCGCGGACCTGCTCGACGCCCACGGCGTCCTGCTGGGGACGCCGGCGAACATCGGCTACATGTCCGGCGCGCTCAAGCACTTCTTCGACACGGTCTACTACCCCTGCCTGGACGCCACCGTCGGCCTGCCGTTCGGCGTCTACGTGCACGGCAACGACGACACGGCCGGAGCGCTGAACGCCATCGGCCGGATCACGGGGGCGCTGCGCTGGAAGCAGGTCGCCGCCCCGCTGAGCCTCGTCGGCGCGCCCGGTCCGGCCGACCTCGAGGCCTGCCGGGAACTGGCGGCAACCGTCGCCGTGAACCTGTAGCGGGGGCTGGCTCCTACAGGGCGAATGCCCAGGTCAGGCCTCACGTACGGTCGGCTGATGCCGATGGGGATCACGTGAGCGGAGAAGTCGCGGGTCCCCGTCAGCGCGAGCAGGTGCTGGCCGCGTTGCTCGACAAGCCGGACACGGTGCTCGTCGCCATCGCCTCCGACGGGGTGATGGTGCCGATGCCGCGGTCGGTCGGGGTGCCGGAGCCGCGGGTCATCGCCGCCCCCACCGACCGGGCGACCGTCCTGGAGATCGTCGTCCCGGCCGACAGTCTGACCGTCGTCGCGACCTGGGAGCAGGTCCGTGAGCAGGGGGTCGCCCTGGGCACCGTGCACCTGCGCACCGACCCCGGCAGAGCGACGACCCTGACCTTCATCGATGCGAGCGCCGAACACGGGGTCTTCCTCTGTGCCCTGGACGCGGTCACCGACGAGGGAGCCGACGCCGGCCCGGAGGCGCTGCACGAGGTCGCCGTCGCCCGCCGGCCCCGGACGGCGTCGGTGCGCAAGAACATCCTGGCCGTGATCACCGACGTGGACGAGCGGGCCACGCGGATGCTGGGCTGGACCCGCGAGCAGATGATCGGCAAGCGATCCTCGGAGTTCATCCATCCCGAGGACGAGCAGCGCGCCATTGCCAACTGGATGGAGCTGCTGTCCCGCCAGGACTCGCAGCGCGTGCGGGTGCGGCACCGCTGTGCAGACGGGCGGTGGGCGTGGCTGGAGCTGGAGAACCAGTACGTGGCGGCCGACGACCCCGCCGACGCGGTGATCGTGACCCAGATGAGCGACGTGTCCGACGAGATGGCTACGCACGAGGCGCTGCAGCAGCGTGAGCGGCTGCTGCGGCGCGTGGCCGAGTCGCTGCCCGTCGGGATCCTGCAGCTGGCCACCGACCGGAACCTGGTCTTCGCGAACTCCCGGCTGGCAGCCATCCTCGGCGTCCCCGCGGTGAACGGTCCCGGCGACCTCGCGAACGTCGTCGACGAGGCCGACCGCGCGGCGCTGGAGGCGGCCCTCGGCGAGACCCTGGAGGGTGGCACCGACAGCGAGCTGGAGGTGGGGCTGCGCCACGGGCTGACCGGCGAGCCGCGGGTCTGTGCGATCAGCGTCGTCTCGCTCAGCGACCGCGAGGGCGCGCCGGGTGCCCTGCTGACGGTCACCGACGTCACCGACAGCGCCCGCATGCGCGAGGAGCTGACGGCGAAGGCGACCTTCGACGTCCTCACCGGATCTCACAACCGGGCCTCGACGATGGCGATCCTCGACCAGGCGCTGCGCGACACGGGCGGCCTGTCGACTGCGGTGCTCTTCGTCGACCTGGACAACTTCAAGCCGGTCAACGACATCCTGGGCCACGACGCCGGCGACGAGCTACTGATGCTGGCGGCGCAGCGGCTGGACGGCGTCCTGCGCCGGGACGACATCGTCGGGCGCATCGGCGGTGATGAGTTCCTGATCGTGAGCCGGGGGCTGGAGGGACCTGCGTCCGCGCTCACCATGGGACAGCGGGTGCGGGACGCCCTGGCCGCGCCGGCCGTGCTCGCCGAGGGGCCGGTCGAGCTGTCGGCCAGCATCGGGATCGCCTGTTCCCGGCCGGGCGACGACGCGGCCACGCTCACCAAGCGGGCCGACCGGGCGATGTACCGGTCCAAGCAGGAGGGCCGCGGGGAGCCGGTGCTCCACAGCGACCCGTTCTGACCCGCTGCTGATCGGCGGACCGGTCAGGCCACGAGGACGACGACGAGGGTGCGGGGGCCGTGCACGCCCTCCACGCGCTGCAGTTCGATGTCGCTGGTGGCCGACGGGCCGCTGATCATCGTGAGCGGCGCGACCGGGTCGAGCACGGCGAGACCCTCGGGCACGCTGCCGACCACCTGCGCCGCCTCGACCACGCAGACCAGGCAGTCGGGCAGCAGGGACAGCGCCCGCCGTCCGGACAGCGAGGAGCCGTCGAGGACGAGGGTGCCGGTCTCGGCGACGGCCGTGGCCACGCCCGTCACGCTCGCGGCCGACCCCGCCAGTTCGACGGCCGGCCGGCCATCGTCCGGTGCGACATCCTCGGGACGCCAGTGCTCCGGGAGCCCCGGCGCCACGACGACGGCGCCGGGCGACCACCCGGGGCCGAGGCCGGAGTCGAGCGCACGGGTCACCGTGGCCGCGACCTCGCCCGGGCCGCAGCGGAGCACCGAGGCGCGGTAGTCCTCCAGGCGGTCGACGAAGAGGTCGAGCAGCGCCGGGTCGCCGGGGTCGCGGCCGTCGGTCAGCCGGTAGTCGCGCGCGACGTCCGGCACTGCCGTGCGGTTCTCGCCGAGGGCGGTGCGGATGCGTCCCAGCACCTCCTCGCGGGCGTTCACGAGCCGTGCTCCCGGGCCCAGGCCTGGGTGAAGGTCTCCCGCGGCGGGGTGGGCAGATCGCGGGTGCGGGTCCATGTCGAGGCCGGCGGCGGCAGCGCGTTCGGCAGGGTCGGCTTCCCGCGTGCGAGGAACCGGCCGAGCCCCGCGGCCCGCTGGGCCAGCCGCCACAGCCGGGGGTTGGACATGACCTTCGCCAGCCCCCGGAACGCGACCGCCTCGGCGGTGGTGTGTGCCTGGGCCTCGACGTGCTCCGCGCGCAGGTGGACCAGGATCGACGGGATGTCGATCGCCACCGGGCAGACGTCGTAGCAGGCGCCGCAGAGGGAACTCGCGTACGGCAGCGAGGCGTTGTCCTCGACCCCGGTCAGCTGCGGCGAGAGGACGGCGCCGATCGGGCCCGGGTAGACCGAGCCGTAGGCGTGCCCACCGGTGCGCTCGTAGACCGGGCAGACGTTGAGGCAGGCCGAGCAGCGGATGCAGTGGAGCGCCTCGCGGCCCACCTCGTCGGCGAGCACCGCCGTCCGCCCGTTGTCGAGCAGCACCAGGTGGAACTCCTGCGGGCCGTCGCCGGGCGTGACCCCGGCCCACAGCGACGTGTACGGGTTCATCCGCTCGCCGGTCGAGCTGCGGGGGAGCAGCTGCAGGTAGACCTCGAGGTCGCGCCAGGTGGGCACCACCTTCTCGATTCCCATGACGGTGATCAGCGTCTGCGGCAGGGTGAGGCACATCCGGCCGTTGCCCTCGCTCTCGACGACGGCGAGGGTGCCGGTCTC
>JAOPUS010000211.1 GCA_025963345.1 Blastococcus sp.
CGGCACGGCCGTCCATGTACGGGTGCGAGTCGTAGACGACGACCGTGCGGAACACGAGGTCCTGCAGGGAACTGCGCGTCCGGCTGATCCCGCTCCACAGCAGTCCCACGGGCCAGAGCACCGAGGCCACGGCGCGAAGGAACGACCGGGTCCAGCCCAGCAGTGCGCCCCGGCCCGACAGCACGCGCAGGCCGAGCAGCCGGCCCCCGTACGTGCGCCCGGTGGTCGCCCAGGCGACGGTCAGGTACAGCACCGCGACGCCCAGCAACACGACGACCGCGATCTCGGTCACGGGCCGCGGCCACCGGAAGTCGACGGGCGACCACACGAAACGGACGGCCGCCGCAGCGAGGTCGAGCAGGACGGTCAGGAGGACGACGGCGACGACGTCGACGCCCGCGGCGAGCAGTCGCGTCACCACTCCCGCGTGCGCCGTCCGTGCTCCGTTCATGCACGCCATGGCAGGTCAGTTCCGGCTCGCGGTCTCGGGGACGGGCACGTCGGCGTCGATCGGCGGTGGGGCCTCCGGCCGCCCGAGGAACTCGATGACGGCGAGCACCACCAGGAGCAGCGACGCTATGACGAGGATGGTGGCCCCGGTCGGCTGCTCCTGGAACACGAACGCGAGGACGGCGAGCATCACGGCGCCGATGCGCAGCCCACGGAGGTGCGATCGCACCCAGCTGGCGACCGGTCCGCCGGCCGCCGGGCCGCCGCGGATGCTGTGCAGACGGTCGGCCGACCACCGGCGGATCCGCACGGCGCTCTCCGACCGGCCGGCCAGGAAGCCGGCCAGGGCGAGGACGAGACCGAGCACGATCAGCGCCCGGAGGCCGATCCGGAGGTAGGTCACGACGATGTCGAAGCCCGATGCCGTCGCCGGCGCCGCTCCGGTCGGCACCGCGCCGACCAGCATGCTTCGCGCCACGAGCAGACCCGCCGCCAGGACCACCATCGAGACGACCACCCCCAGGCCGGCGCCGACCATGGCCCGGAACCTGTCGCGGGCGAGGTACACGCCCACGACGAGCAACCCGAGCACGATCCAGGGCAGTACGCCGGCAACGGGGTTGAGCGTGTTGTAGGCCGTCTGGGCGCGCACCAGGGTGTCGGCCTTCGCCAACTCCACGGTCGGATGCACCTCGGGCACCAGGTTGACCGCGGTCAACCCCGCGTCATTGAGCTTGGTCTTCGCCAGGTCGATGAACGGCGCGAGATCGAAGTACACGCTGTCACCGCGGACCACGACGCTCGTGCTGTCGCCCGACAGCACCGACACCATCTGACGCTGGGCCGTCGTGAGGGTCTCGTTCCAGGCCGACACGAACGCCGGGCTCGCCACCAGTTGGGCAACCCTGTCATGGACGAACCCCGTCGCCGCGGACGTCAGGCTCGGGGTGAAGGTCTGCAGGCGGTTCCCCAAGTCCGGCGGAAGCCCCTGAGCCACGAGCGCGGCAACGGCCTCGTTCGCCAGCCCCTGGACGTCGACGTACTGGAAGATCGTCGCCGTCACCCTGTCGGTGATCCGGTTCTGCACGTCGGGGTCTTCGATCAGCGGACTGACGCTACGCACGAAGCGGTCGGTGTCCGAGACCTGGTTGTTGGTCCAGACCGCGACGCCGGCGACAGGTGCCAGGACACAGCCGATGACGATCAGGACGATCGACAGCACCGTGCGCCAACGGATCTTCTCCCGGGGCGGCCGCCGACCGGTCCGGAGACTGCCGACCTCGCGCCGTAGCCGCTCGAGCTCCAGGCGTTCGTCGGCCGTCAACGGCGATTGCGGCACGGAGTCGACCTCGGGATGGTCCAGCTGGGTCATCGTCGACACCTCTCGGAGACCGGGTGTGCCGGAAGACTCGCGCCTGGCACCACGAGTGCCATCGCCTCCTGGGGATGAATCCGCCCCGGCGCGGAGGACAGGTCCACGCCGTCGCGGCGTGGACTTGTCGGTCCCGACCTCCGCCGTCAACAGCCCCGAGGACGGCGAGGTGGCAGAACCGCCTTCCGGGCTGGTCGCGTCGCGGAACCATCCCGGGCGGATGAGGCGCGTCCACCCTCCGCCAGAGCACCCTGCATGACCGTGCGCGCCAGGCTCGAATCCCACCTCGGCTCCCGACAGGTCGCCCGGGTCGTCTACGGCGCGATCATCGGCCTCACGCTCATCGTTGCGGTCGAGGACCACCCGCCGAGCGCCGCCGTGATGGCCGCCTGGCTTGTCCTGACCGGGGTGACGGTCGCGCTGGCCGAGGTCTACAGCGAGGTCATCGGAGTCGAGACGAGCGAGCGCCACCGCGTGACACGGCACCAACTCGCGCACCTGCTCGGTCAAGGGTGGGCCGTGTTGCTCGGGGTCGCCTTCCCGGCCGTGTTCTTCCTGCTCGCGGTGGTGGGCGTCCTGGAACTCCATGCCGCTTTCGCGTCCGCGAGGTGGAGCGGGCTCGGCCTGATCGGGTTCTACGGGTACTGGGCCGCCCGGTTCGCCGGCGCGCCCGTCCCGCGTGCCCTGGCACAGGCGGCCGCCGTCGCGACGATCGGCGCGCTCGTGATCGCGTTCAAGGTCCTCCTTCACTAGCACCGGATGAGTCGCCCAGACCGGGTGAGGCGCCGCGAGGCGGACCCGGCCCATGGTGGCCGCCGGGGAACCACTGTCCGTCGTGAAGGGACGCGTCATGACCGAGACCGCCATCGCCGATCACGGAATCATCGGAGACCTGCAGACCGCCGCCCTGATCACCACCGACGGCTCGGTCGACTGGTTCTGCTGTCCACGGTTCGACTCGCCCAGCGTGTTCGGGGCGCTGCTCGACGACGAGCGGGGCGGGCATTTCCGGATCCGGCCGGCGGGGATCGACTACACGACGAAGCAGATGTACTTCCCGGACACCGCCGTCCTGGTCACCCGGTTCTTCAGCGAGGCCGGTATGGGCCAGGTCCTCGACTTCATGCCGCCGGCGGGGAGCACTGCCACCGACAACCACCGACTCGTCCGCATGGTGCAGTGCGTGCGCGGCGAGATGAGCTTCGAGTGGGACGTGGCGCCGCGGTTCGACTACGGCCGCCACGCCCACCGGGCAGAGGTGACGGAGCACGGCGTCGTCTTCACGGCGAACGGATCGGCGCTCACCCTGCACGTCGTGCGTGAGCCCGGCGACGAGCACAAGGCCACCGTGCGGGTCGAGGACGAGGACCTGTACGGGTCCCTGAACCTGGTGGCGGGCGAGATCCGGGGGGTGGTGCTGGAGTCGGCGGCGGACGGTCCGCCGCGCGAGATCCGCGCCGCCGAGATCCGGGGGCTCCTCGACGAGACGGTGCGGTTCTGGCGTTCCTGGCTGGCCGGGTCGACCTACACCGGGCGGTGGCGCGAGGCGGTGCAGCGGTCGGCGATCACGCTCAAGCTGATGACCTACGCCCCGACCGGCGGGCTGGTCGCCGCGCCGACCGCGGCCCTGCCCGAACAGGTCGGCGGCGAGCGGAACTGGGACTACCGCTACACCTGGGTCCGAGACGCCTCGTTCTCGGTGCATGCCCTCCTCCGGCTGGGCTTCGTCGAGGAGGCGGACCAGTTCGCGCACTGGCTGGGCGACCGGGTCCGCGAGCGGGTCAGCAGCGACAGCGGTCCGATGAACATCATGTACCGCATCGACGGCTCGTCCGACCTCAAGGAGGACGTCCTCGACCACTGGGCGGGATACCGCGGTTCGGCTCCCGTGCGGATCGGCAACGGCGCCGCCGAGCAACTGCAGCTCGACATCTACGGCGAGGCCCTGGACAGCATCTTCGAGGCCGACCGGGCCGGCCTGGCAATGCCGTACCAGGGGTGGTCGGCGATCAGCGGCGTCCTGAACTGGCTGGCCGACAACTGGGACCAGCCCGAGGAGGGCATCTGGGAGACCCGTGGCGGACGCCAGGCGTTCACCTACGGGCGAGTCATGTGCTGGGTGGCCTTCGACCGGGGTGTCCGCATGGCGATCGAGCACGGCCGGCCTGCCCCGCTGGAGCGCTGGACGGCCGAACGGGACCGGATCTACGAGCAGGTGATGGAGCGGGGCTTCCACGCGTCCCGGCAGGCCTTCGTCCAGCACTACGACACCGACGTCCTGGACTCCGCGCTGCTGCGGATGCCCTCCGTCGGCTTCATCGACGGCCGTGACCCGATGTGGACCTCGACGCTGGCCGCGATGGACGACGAGCTGGTCACCGACAGCCTGGTGTACCGCTACGACCCGGACGCCTCCCCGGACGGCTTGCGCGGGCAGGAGGGCACGTTCTCGCTGTGCACGTTCGCCTACGTGGACGCACTCACCCGGGCCGGCCGGATCGACGACGCCCGGCAGGCCTTCGAGAAGATGCTCACCTACGCCAACCACGCCGGGCTGTACTCCGAGGAGATCGCCTTGACCGGCGAGCAGATCGGCAACTTCCCCCAGGCGTTCACCCATCTGGCGTTGATCGACGCCGCGGTCACCCTCGACGCCGCGTTGGACCAGCGGGCCGGTGCGTCGCCGGAGCGGCTACGCCGTGGCTGAGCAGGCGACGGCCGGGAGATCGTCGAAGGACTTGCGCAAGGTACTCGTGCCCCTCGCGCTGGCTCAGTTCATCTGCAGCTTCGCCGGCTCGAACATGAACGTGATGATCACCGACATGAGCCGGGACCTGGACACGACGGTCCAGGGCATCCAGGTCGCCATCACGATCTTCCTGCTGGTCATGGCGGCGCTGATGATCCCCGGCGGCAAGCTGACCGACCGGTACGGGCGCAAGCGGCTGCTGATCGCCGGGCTGATCGTGTACGGCGTGGGTGCCGTGCTCAGCGCGGTCGCCCCCGGCCTCGGGGTGCTCATCCTGGGCAACTCGATCCTCGAGGGCGTCGGCACGGCGATGCTCATCCCGCCGGTCTACATCCTCACCACCCTGCTGTTCACCAACGTGACGTCGCGGGCCCGCGCCTTCGGCGCGATCAGCGCGTCGGCCGGCCTCGGCGCCGCCGCGGGGCCGCTGATCGGTGGTGTGATCGCCTCGGCGATCAGCTGGCGGGCGGCGTTCGTGTTCCAGGCGCTGGTCATCGTGGTGATCGTGGTGCTGAGCCGGAACGTCGAGGACCCGCTGCCGCCGGACCCGACCCGCTCCTTCGACGTCCTCGGTGCGGTGCTCTCGGCCGGCGGGCTGATCCTCATCGTGTCGGGCACCCTCGCGGCCGACGACAACGTCTGGCTGATGCTGGCCCTGATCGTCCTCGGGGCACTGGTGCTGACCTGGTTCTTCCTGCACGTGCGCGCCGTGGAGCGGGCGGGCGGGGAACCCCTCCTGTCGACGTCGCTGTTCCGCAACCGCACCGCGAACCTGGGCATGGTGACGCAGAACATCCAGTGGCTGATGCTCATCGGGACGTCGTTCACCGTCGCGGCCTATCTGCAGGTGGTGCGCGGGTACGGCCCGATCCAGACCGGCGTGATTTTCACCGCAGCCACGGTCGGCGTGCTGATCTCCTCCCTCGCGGCGCAACGCCTCGCCCAGCGGCGGGCGCAGCGGACGCTGATCATCGCCGGGTTCGTGCTCACCATCGCCGGCATCGGGATCTTCCTGGCCATGGTGGGGCGGCACCCCGGGGTGTGGGCCTTCGCGCCCGGGCTGCTGGTCGTCGGCCTGGGGATCGGCGTGATGCTGACCCCGTCGGTCAACGTCGTGCAGTCGAGCTTCCGCGAGGAGCAGCAGGGCGAGATCTCGGGCCTTTCCCGCAGCGTCTCCAACCTCGGGTCCTCCCTCGGCACCGCGATCGCCGGCACCATCCTCGTCGCCGGCCTCACGAGCCACACCTACGGGCTCGCGCTGGCCGTCCTGGCCGGGATCGGCGTCGTGGGGCTGGTGGCCGCCACGTTCCTCCCCCACTCACCAGCACCGGAGAACGCCAGAGCTGCGTGAGCATCCGCACGCTCGGGGCCCACGAACAGCCCTTCGCGCGCGCAACCCGAGGCGGTGACCACTGGCGGTGATCACGCCGGCCAGTCCTCGTCCCGGAGCCGGCGGCGCACCTCCCGCTCCACCAGGATGGGCACGAACAGACGCACGCGGGCTGTCGCGAAACGCATGCAGGAGTCGGCCAGGTGGCGTCGGACAGCGCTCTCGACAGCCGGGTCTCCGCCGGCCTCGGCCAGCAGGCGCAACTCCAACCGTCGGAGCTGTGCCGCGACGGAGGCGGCACCCCCGAGGACCTCGGCACGCGTCGATGTGCTGATGCCGGGTTGCACGGGCGAAAGCACAGCCGCCGCGACGACCGGGCGGTCGTCGGCCCCCGTCCCATCGCCCGGTTCCCGGCCGAACGGAACGCTCAGCGCGCCTGACGCCCGCGGACGGGCCAGGGTGTCGCCCGCAGGCAGGTGCGTGCCGCGCGCCGTCGTCCTCTCGCGGCGCGACCATCCCCTGCCGATCGACGCAGACATCCACATCCCCGCAGTGTCGCCAGGAGTAGGCCGGGCGCAGATCACCCGCGTGATGTGACCCGCGGAGTCCGTTCGACCGCATCGGCTTCCGCCACCGGCTTCATCTGACCCGGGTGAGGTCTCGACCCCGGTACACGGCGAGTGTGGGCGAGACGGCCGGACCACCGGCCACAGCGTGCGGCCAGGGGCGACGATCATGCATTCGCGACGGTACGAGGTCCGGATTGCGGGACGGCTGTCCGCCCGCGCGCGCGATGCCTTCGTCGGCATGGACGTCGAACCGGCGCCCCCCGAGACGGTGATCGCCGGCACGGTCGACGACGACGACGACCTGCACCGACTCTTCGCGCTGATCCAGTCCCTCGGACTCCACATCGTGGCCGTCGAGCAGGTGGCTCCTGAGCCGCGGCCACTCCCCCGGCGCCCTGGTGGCGGCGCCACCTCGGCGCCGGTTCGCCGTCCGGCTGACTGAGGTCCTCCTTGCTCGGTCCGCCCGATCGACGAACCGGTCCGCCACCCGGCTCACCCCTGAGGGGCGTGGTGATATCCATCAGAAACGTCCGAGGCATAGCGACACAGTCCGGGTGATCGACGCCCTGGTGTCTACAAGGATCCGACGGTGAGCCCCAGGCGATGCATTCGACCAGGAGCGGCGCGGAGAATGATCAGAAGGCGCTGGAAGAGGTCCGGTGCGCGGAGACGACGACCAGACCCAACAACCGGATCTGGGCCATGATCCCCAGCAGGTGTGACTCGTCGATGACGTCGCAGTACAGCATCGCGCCCGCCGAATCCTCCTCGATGCGCATGTCGCAGAACGCCTCCCGCGCCTGCTCCGAGAGCTGTCCGTCCACGCGGAACTCGTACACCTTCGTGGTCATCTGCCAGGCTCCTTCCTCCGCCCCACTGTTCGGCAGACCGAGCGGACGGTCATCCCCCGGTTGGCGTGACCCGTGCCCTCGTCAAGCGGATGCCGACGGCGGCGGACGCCTCCACAGGCCCTACCTCGGTCACTGCGACCGTCGTGGTGACCGCCTGTCGCCTGGAGTTCGCACCGCCGGACAGCCGCCGGGCGGCCGGGCCGTCCGATTCACCCGAATCGAATGACATGTCCCCGTTCGGGGGAGGCGGACGGTTGGCCGGAACCGGGCACCGTCCCGTCCGTCCGACTCAGGGAGCACGCATGGCCGACAGACGTTCATCGCCTCCCGGCGTGGACACATCCGGCGTGGCCTACGGCCCCGAACCCACCGGCTGGACCGGATGGGTCGCCTTCGCCAGCACGATGATGGTTCTGCTCGGTACGTTCCAGGCAATCGAGGGACTCGTCGCGATCTTCGACGACGGCTATTACCGGGTGGCCGCAAGCGCCCTGGTCGTGAGCGTCGATTACACCGCTTGGGGCTGGGCCCACCTGCTGCTGGGCGTGCTAGTCGTCATCAGCGGCGTCGGCGTGATGGCGGGCAACCTGGCCGCCCGCATCGTGGGCGTCCTGCTGGCCGGGCTGAGCGCGATCGCGAATCTGGTCTTCATCGAGGCCTATCCCCTCTGGGGCATCATCGTCATCACCGTCGACATCCTGGTGATCTACGCGCTGACCGTCCACGGCCGCGAGCTGAAGAACTCCACGATGTGAGCCCGCGGTCCGCCGCCACGTGCCGACGCGATTCACCCGCGACGGGCTACCCCTCCGGACATTCCGCGCTGAGATGCTCGTCCAGGCGACTGCGCGCGCATGCGGAGACCGCTCCGAGGGGGTCCCATGATCTGGGCGTTGCTCGCCGCGTTCCTCAGGCACCGGCCGCCGTGGGTGCAGGCAGCGATGTTCGGGATGTGCACGGGACTCTTCGTCGCCGCCGGCACCTGGGGCGTTCACCGCATCGGGCACGTCGGCTCGTCGACGCTGCTGGTGCTGGTGGTCGCCATCTTCACCGGCGCCGCCTTCTACGTCGCGTTGCTGGCACACGTCCGCAGCCGGTCGAGAGCCCGAGAGCGGGCAGTTCGGGTTCACCTGACGTACGCCGCCGTGTGGCTGTTGCTCCTGTGTGCGGCGGTACGCGCGCTCCTCGGAGCCGGCGGCTACCGAGTGGCCGTCTTCGCCATCGTGCCCATCGTGCTGTTGGCACCTCCGGCGCTCGTCGGACTCCGGGCGCTCACCGGTCGTCGCGTCGACCCCGACACGTCGTCGTCCCACTGGTGGCGCACTGTCCGGAGGACCCAGCGTCGGCCGCCGACCCCCACCGGGACCGAACCCGGACGTCTGGAGGTCGAGTCCCATGCAGCACTTCCGCAGGTGTCGCCGGCAGGTGACTGAACGCCCTGCCGGCCAATCGGGTCAGTGCATCGCCGATCGGCAGGACCGTCGCCCGGGCGATTCACCCTGGCCGGTTGAGTCGGGTCCAACTCGGCGGCTCGACGGTGTCCGCATGGCAGGCACCGCACCCGAGGGCCCTACGAAGACCGGGCGCGGCCGAGACCGCCGCTACGAGACCAGAGAGAGCGAATGGACCTTCGACTCTTTCCTGCGAGGAATCGCACTCAAGGATTCGAGTACGGGCCGGACGCATATATCTCCACGCGGTGAGACGGGCCGGCAGGAGAGGTAGTGGCTCACGTGTCGCGGTCCACGACCGCTGTTCCCGACCTTCCGCCGGAGTACATCTCCCGGCCTGCTCTCCTGACCGCCTTGGACCGGGGTGAGGACAGCGCCCTCACGCTCGTCTGCGCGCCGCCCGGCTATGGCAAGACCCTCCTGCTGGCTGACTGGGTCCGTCGACACGAGGGAACCTCGGCCTGGGTGTCGCTGGACGAGGAGGACGACGACCCTCGGCGGCTGTGGACGTCCGTCCTGGCCGCCCTCGTGGCGTGCCCAGGGGTACCGCCGACGAGCTCGCTGCACACACTCGCAGTGCCGCGGACGACGGTAGGGATCGACTTCCTCACCGACCTGCTCGACGCGCTCGAGGCCGTTCCCTCGCGAGTGGAGCTCGTCCTGGACGACGCCCACCATCTCACCAGCCCGGAGACCTTGCACGGTCTGCGGCTCCTCCTGCGCAATCGCCGGAGCACCGTCCGGCTGATTCTCGCGAGCCGGTTCGACCCGGCCCTGCCGGTGGCGCGGCTGCGGCTGGAAGAGCGATTGTGCGAGCTTCGGACGGCGCAGCTGAGGTTCACGGCCGAAGAGGCGGCGACGCTCGCGGAGCTGTGCGGGCTCCGCCTCACCGGTCATCAGACCGCCGTGCTCCACGCGCGCACGGACGGCTGGCCGGCGGGGATCCGACTGGCCGCGCTCCCGCTGCGCGGACACCCCGACCCCGACCCCTTCCTCGCCGCCTTCTCCGGTGACGAGCGACCGGTAGCCGACTACCTCGCCGGCGAGGTCCTCTCTCGCATCTCCGACGCGGAGGGGGAACTGCTGCGGCGGACGAGCATCTGTGACCCACTCCCAACGGCGCTCGCCGCGGAACTGTCCGACAGGGGCGACGCCGCCGACGTCCTGAGCGGCCTGGAGCGCAGCACCGGACTCGTGGTCGCGTCGGGTCCCCACCGGACGGAGTTCCGCATCCAGGAACTGATGCGCACGTATCTGACCGCCGACCTGTACCGCCACGGACCGGCTCTGGCGGCGCGACTGCAGGAACGCGCCGCGGCCTGGTGGGCGGCCCAGAACCGACCCGTCGAGGCGCTGCGGCACGCGGCCCAGGCTTCCGACAGCAGCCTGCTCACCAGCTACCTCCACCGGTGGGCGCCGGATCTGGTGGCGCGGGGCGAACACACCGAATTGCGCCGTGCCCTCGTCGCGGTCGAGCCGGAGCGCGCCGCCACCGATGCGTGGCTGCCGCTGGTTTCGGCCCAGATCAACCTCGGGAGCGGCGACCGCGATGCGGCACGAGCCGACGTCCGCCGCGCCCGGGCAATGGGCACCGGCCCCGACGACCTCGACCTGGCACATTTCCGGGCCGCCACCCAGCGGCTGGCCGGCATGGGCGGCCCGGCCACGGATGACGGAACCGCGACCGAGAACTCCGCGCTGGCCGCGCTCACGTTCGCCGGACGGGGCGCCACCCAGCTCTTCGGCGCCGACGCCGGCGGCTCGCCGGATGACGCAGCGGTCCTCAGGGATCTGGAGGCCGCGCTCGCCGTCGCCCGGGACCAGCGCTTCGAGTTGCTCGAGGTCCAGTCCCTGTGCCTCATCGGCCTGGCCGCAGCGACGGCTGGCGACCACCGTCGCGCCGCGGCAGCCGCTGCGGCGGCGATCACCACCGCAGCCTCGCACGGGTGGCGCGACTCCCCTTGGACGGCCGGAGCCCACGCGGTGCTGGCCCACGCCTGTTTGACGCAGGCCGCTCCCGCCCGCGCCCTGCAGGTGGCGGTCGACGGACTGGGCATCGCCCCGGCCGACCAGGATCCCGCGGTCCGGTTCGCCCTCCGCTCCGCCCGCGGCGGGGCGCTGTTCGACCTCGGCCACCGGCCGGCCGGCCTCCTCGAGCTGCAGGAGGCACACGCCGAGCTGGGCGCGACGCCGATTCCCGCGCCGCTCGCCGCGACGGCCGCCCTGCTGGAGCTCCGAGCGGCGTTGTTCCTGGGTTTTCCCGCCGCCGCAACCACGTCCATCGGCCGGCTCGCTGCCCGTGGCGGTACAGACGCCGAGCTGGTTCTCATGCGGGCGTGGTCAGAGGCCGCCGCCGGCTCATCGCGGCTGGCCCGAACGACGGTTGCACCGCTGCTGGGTGGTGGGCCGCAGCCGATCCTGCGTTCGACCATCGTGGAAGCGTGGCTCGTCGAGGTGTGGGGCGCCCTGCGACTCAGCGACCGGCCAGCGGCACGGCACGCTGTGCAGGCCGCCCTCGTCCGCGCCGAGCCGCTGGACGCGTTGCGCCCGTTCGCGCTCGCCGGCCAGGGCCTCCGGGTGCTGCTGGTCGACCAGCTCGGCGGTGCCCGGGACCCGACCGCCTTCGCGTATCGGTGCCTGGCCGCTCGCCAGCGGGTGCAGCAGCCGCTGACGCCGCAGCTGAGCGCCCGCGAGCGCGACGTGCTGGCCCAGCTCGTCTCGTTGAGCAACCTCGGCGAGATCGCCGACGACCTCGCGGTGTCGGTCAACACGATCAAGAGTCACGTCCGGGCGATCTACGGCAAGCTCGGAGTCAATTCTCGCCGAACCGCAGTCCTGACGGCACTCGAGCACGGACTGCTGTCCTGATCGTGTGGCGATACGAGTGGGTATCGCCGCGACCAATGACCGGGCGCGCGACGGCGTTCTCGTGCGGCATGACTCGGTCCATACTGCCGGTACCGGGTTCCGCCGCCCATCCAGGTCCGCCGGTTCAGGACTGACGCCATGAGCAGTGGAGCCTTCCGGCGACGGGCGGGAGCGCGGTGATGGTCACCCACCCCACAGCTCCGCTGCGAGTCCAGAGCAGCAAGATCGTCGTCCCGGAGCTGCCCGTCGAGTTCACGCCGCGGCCATTGCTCCGGCAGCACCTCGACCAGGCCACAGCCGCTCAGGTGATCGTGGTCAGCGCTCCCGCCGGGTCCGGGAAGACGCTGACTCTGGCCGACTGGGTCCGCAGCGGCGAGGGTCCGGAGACGGCCTGGATCTCCTTGGACGCCGACGACAACGACCCGCGGCGGCTCTGGTCGGCCGTGTTGGCCTCACTGCTCGCACTACCGTCGGTAGCCCACGACAGTCAGCTGCCGCAGGTCACCGAGGATGCCGCACAACTGCCGACCGAGGCGGACCCCGTGGAGGTGTTGGCCGAGCTGCTGGACACCCTCGACCCGCCGGTGCGCGTCGTTCTCGACGATGTCCACGAATTGACCGGCCGGGAGGTCCTCACCGATCTCGCCCGGCTGATCCGCCGCAGGCCGGTCGGCTTGCGGCTCGTCCTCGCCAGTCGGTCCGACCCGCCGATCTCCGTCCCTCGGATGCGGCTGGAGGGTCGGTTGCACGAGCTTCGGGCCGACCTCCTTCGGTTCACCCTCGACGACACCGCCGCTCTGCTGACTGCGACCGGTCTCGCGCTGACCCCGGCGCAGGTGGCGGTTCTTCATGCACGCACGGAGGGCTGGGCAGCCGGACTTCGCCTCGCTGCGCTCGCGCTGCGCCGGACAGACGATCCCGTCGTCTTCCTCACCCAGTTCTCAGGGGACGAGCGATCGGTCGCCGAGTACCTGACCGGTGAGATCCTCGACGGGCTGAACCCGGACACGCAGGACTTCCTTCGGGTGGTCAGCGTGTGCTCCCCGCTGCCGGCCGCACTCGCCGCCGAGTTGTCGGACCGTGTCGACGCCGACCGGATGCTCGACGACCTGCGGCAGGAGACGGCGCTCGTCGAACGCACGTCGCCCGGCAAGTACCGCATTCACCCGTTGCTCCGCTCGTATCTGGCAGCGGATCTCGCTCGGACCCGCCCGGAGACCTACCGGCAGTTGCAGGCAGCCGCCGCCCGATGGTGGTTCGGACAGGACGAGCCGGTCCACGCCCTGCGCCACGCCGAGCGGGCCGGCGACCGCGGACTGATCACTCAGCTCGTGCACCGCTCGGGTGTGGCCCTGCTCCTCGGCGGGGACCTGGGGCCGCTTCGGCGTGCGCTGGCAGCGGTCGGCGCCGAGGCGCGCACGGCGGACCCGTGGCTCGCGCTCACCGCGGCGATCACGCACCTGGACGCGCGGGCTCTGCCTGCCGCCGCCGTCGAGTTGAAGAACGCGCGTCGCGCCTGGCCCGAGACGCCGGACGCCGGGCTCGACGCACTGCGCGCCAGCGCCGAGCTGCTGGCCACTGGTCAGGGCCTCGTGGGCGAGTCCTTTGCCGACCTCCCGGGTCCCGGGAGCACCGAGCCTGCGTTGGAGGCGTTACTGCACGCGAGCCGTGGGGTCGCCGAGTTCGGCAACCCCGACGGCACTGATGTAGACCTGGCGCGGACCGAACTGGAGCAGGCCCTCGTGCTGGCGCGTTCCCACGACCTCGGCTACCTGGAAGTACAGAGCCTGTCGATTCTCGCGACGCTGGCGGCCATGAACGGTGACTATCGGAACATGGCGACGATGGCCGAGCGCGCCGTGGCCGTCGCGTCCCGCCGCGGCCGCCACCCGTCGGCCTGGTCGGCGGGGCCGATGGGGTTGCTCGCCTACGCCGATCTGATGGGCGGCGATCCTGCAGCGGCGGCCGCGCGGTGCGAGGAGGCGCTCGGTACCTGGGACACGCTCCCACCGGAATCGGCGTACACGCTGCACGCGGTACACGGAGCCGCCCTCGCCGACCGGGGGCAGCGCACGGCTGGGCTTGCCGAGATCCGCTCGGCGCGCGCCGAGTTCGGGGACACGCCGGCGCCACCATCGATGCTCGCCGGACTCGCCGTCCTCGAGCACCGGGCGGCTCTGCTGAACGGCAACGTGGATGCGGCTGCCCAGGTCGCGGAATGGCTCACCGCGCGGATCGGGGAGACCGGCGACGTCCTGCTGCTGACGGCGTGGACCGAAGCCGCCGGGGGCCGACACGAAGCGGCTCGGGCAGTCGTCGCACCGGTCTTCGAGTCGGACACGCCCATCCTCCTGCCGCACACCGTGGTGGAGGCGCACCTCATCGACGCGGAAGCGGCGCTGCAGGCCGACGACTCGGTGGCCGGCCGGGAAGCGCTGCAGCTGGCGCTGACGCAGGCCGAGACCGTCGGCGTCGTCCGCCCCTTCGCTCTCGCCGGTCCGTGCACGCAGCAGTTCCTGAGCTCCCGGGCGGCCGGCAACGGAAGGGGACCGTTCGCAGTCCAGGTGGCCGCCGCCCGGTCCGCTGTCATTCCCGACCCCGCTGCATTGCTCAGCGAGCGGGAGATGGCTGTCCTCGCACTGCTTCCATCGTTGCTGAATGCCAGGGAGATCGCCGCCGAGTTCACGGTGTCCGTGAACACGGTGAAAAGTCACATCCGGTCCATCTACGCGAAGTTGGGAGTCTCGTCCCGCCGGGACGCCGTGGTCCTCGCGCACGACCGCGGCCTGCTGCCCTGAGGGGTGTCGCGTGTCGGGCGCGACGCCTGTAGCGGTGCCGGCGGAGCGAGGATCCGGTCCCTGTCGTGAGCAATTCGGTGGCGACCTACCGTTTGGCTTCGCTACGTTGGCCGCCCGCCCTGTCACCCGGACAAGAGGTGTCGATGGCCCCTCAACCCCACGGCGGACGAGCGGTGATCAGACTGCCCACGCCGCGTCGTCCCCCCGATCTCCCGGTCGAGGTCCTCGAGTCGAAGCTGTACCGGCCCACGGTCCGTCCGGGCGTGATCTCGCGGCCGCAGCTCCTCGCCCGATTGCACGCTGCCCGTGGTGTGCCGACCATCGCGGTGCTCGCTCCGGCTGGGTACGGCAAGACCACGCTCCTCGCGATGTGGGCGGATGACGACGACCGCCCCTTCGCCTGGTTGTCGCTCGACCCTCACGACAACGACCCGATCGTCCTGCTGACGCACCTCGCAGTCGCACTCGACCGCGTCAGCCCACTGCCAGCGGAGACCTTCGACGCCCTCCGTTCGGCCGGGGTGTCGGTGCCCGCGACGGTGGTCCCACGTCTGGGGGCGGCCCTGTCCCGCGCGCCGCGCCCCCTCGTGCTGGTCGTGGACGACGTGCACCACCTCCGGGACGGGGCGTCGCTGGATGCGCTGGTGACGCTCGTGGGCCATGGTGGCGGCCCTACCCAGATCGCATTGGCGGGGCGGAGCATGCCGGTGCCGCTCGCCCGTCAGCGCGCTCAGGGCCGTGCGGTGGAGATCGGCACGGACGACCTGGCCTTCACCGAGCAGGGAGCGCGCTCGTTGCTCCGGGCGGCAGGAGCCGAACTCTCCGACGAGGAGACCGCGCAGCTTGCGCGACGCACCGAGGGCTGGGCTGCGGGGCTCTACCTGGCCGCCCTCTCCCGGACCCGACCGGAAGCGGCGTCGGGGAGGGTCCTGCTCGGCACCGAGGAACGGCTGGTCGCGGACTATCTGCAGTCCGAGCTGCTCTCCGGGCTCGCCCAAGACGACGTGTCATTCCTGACCCGGACGGCGGTGCTCGATCGTCTGTGCGCGCCGCTGTGCGACGCGGTGGTCGAGAGGACGGGTTCCGCGGCGGTACTCGACCATCTCAGGCAGGACAACCTGTTCCTGGTGCCCCTCGACGGTCGGGGCGAGTGGTACCGCTACCACCCACTGTTCAGGGACCTGCTCCGGGCGAGGCTGGAGCGTGGCGGCCGCGACCAGGCCCAGGCCTTGTTGCGCCGAGCAGCCGAGTGGTCCGAGACCATCGGCGAACTCGAGACCGCGCTTCGCTACGCCCAGGACGCCGAAGACGTCGACCGGGTCGCCCGGATCGCGATCGCCCTGGCGCAGCCGATGTACGCGTCCGGTCGATCGGCGACCCTCATGGGCTGGTTCGAGTGGCTGGATGCGAGAGACGCGGTCGAGCGACATCCCACGATCGCTGCGCAAGCGGCCTACGTCTGTGCACTCACGGGAAGACCAGCAGCCGCCGACCGCTGGGCGGACCTCGCCGAACGCTTGTCCAGCCGGCTGTCGGCCGAGGTCGGCGACAGGACCTTCGCGATGTGGGTGACGACGGAACGAGCGGTCATCTGCCGCAACGGTGTGGAACAGATGCGGCGCGATGCGGACGACGTCGCCCGGCGTCTTCCGGGAGCCGGATCCGCGGCTGACACGGAGTACCCGATGCGGGTGTTCCTCAGTGGCATGGCGCATCTGCTCCTCGGGGACGCCGATACCGCAGAGGCCCGGTTCACCGACGCGGTCGAGCTCCTCGAGGGGACCCCGCGGAGGCCCTTGTTCTCGGCCGTCCTGGCCTACCAGGCTGTGCTGGCCCTGGGGTGTGGGGACTGGAGCGACGCGGAGACTCGTGTCGAGCGGGCGCTGTCGGTCGTACGCGACGGTCGTACGGAGTCACACATCACCAGTGCCATCGTCTTCTCGCTGGCCGCTCGGGTGGCGCTGCATCGGGGAGACCCGATGCTCGCCCGAGCCCAGCTGGGCGAGGCTCAGCGGCTGCGTCCGTTGCTCTCCCACGCGATCCCCCAGTTCGCGGTCGGCAGCCTTCTCGAGATGGCCGAGGTCTCGCTCGGCCTGGGAGACCCGGGCGGTGCTCGCATCTTCATCCGCGACGCCGACGCCGTGCTGCGGCGACGACCCGATCTGGGAACGCTGGGCAAGCGGACGGACGAGCTCCGAGGACGTGTCGGGGCGCTGTACACGACCGCCACAGGCAACCAGACGCTGACCTCGGCGGAGCTGCGCATCCTTCCCCTGCTGCTGACGCACCTCACCGTGGCGGGCATTGCGGATCGGCTGTTCCTCTCCCGGCACACCGTGAAGGCGCAGGTGTGGTCGATGTACCGAAAGCTGGAGGTCCACTCCCGTGACGCTGCCGTCACCCGGGCACGGGAACTGGGGCTGCTCGATTCCTGAGGCCTGTCGTCCGGGCCTGCAGCACCGGCGCCCGATCAGTCGTCTGCGATTCAGCCACATCGCCTGATGCCGGTCCGCCGCGGACCGCTCAGGCTGACGCCGATGGTGCACGGAGGTACGACGGTGGGGCGGTCAGCCTGAGCCGAGTTGCCTCGACCCTCGACAGGAGGCGCCGGCCATGAACGAACCGGCGATGGACGTCGCGACCACCCGATCGGTTCACGGAGGCAGGCTCGACCGGCCGGCCGCAGAGGTCCGGACGGGCGGTCGAGCGAGGCTCCCCATCGGCCATGACGACGGGACCCGTTACTCGTCGGCGCTGTGGACCGGGGAGATCCCTCGGCCCCGGAGAGGCCCCGCCCCGCGGACGAGCCCACTCACGCTTCGGCACGAAACAGGCGCACCAGGAGGAGTTGTGCCTTCCGACGACGACCTGCTCGAACGCACCCTCGCCTTCTCCGGATCCTATGTCTCCGACGACGGCTCCTTGACGATCAGGCGTGCCGCCCCCGGCTCGTTCGAGTACTCGGGGAGCCAGTTCGTGGGCTACTGCCGCCGATGTGCACGCGCACTCCTCATTCCCCCCGATGGTGAGCCGCTGAACGACATCCGTGCGGCCATCCGTTTCGCGGCGACGCACGACCACGGTGATGTCGATTGACCGGCGATCGCAGCGCTCGATCGTGGCCGTGGCCCGTCGACGGTCCCTCCGGGTTTGCTACTCGCTCTGCCGCCAGAGCCACACGCGTGTGAATGCCCTGGCGACCTGACATCCGTCACGGACGGCGAAGAACTGGCGAAGCAGGGGTCGAGCCCCCTCGCCCCACCGGTGGACGGTCGGTGCGCGACTCCCGTCCCCATCGCAACGGGCCTACCGCCGGAGGAGTCGACGGCGCTACCGTGCGCCACCTCTTCGGCGCAGTTCACGGGGGACCCATGTCTCGTACGTGCCGCACATCCGATGGCGAACGCCCCGGGACGGCGCCGTCATGACGCGCCCCGTCGAGGGGATCGATGGCCGTCCCGGTGGCGAGCCGGAGGCTCCCGCGTTCGCCGCCACCCAGGAGATCCGCCTCGCCGTCGTCCTCAACGGCGGCGTGAGCCTCGCTGTCTGGATCAGCGGCGTTACCCATGAGCTGAACCGCCTCGTGCAGGCCAGTCGGCGCCGCGGCACACCCGGCGCCCCGCCGGACGCCTATGCCGACCTTCTCTCCGTGCTGGCGGCCGACGCCCGGATCGACGTCATCGCCGGCACCAGCGCCGGGGGCATCAACGGCGGCTTCCTGGCCCTCGGCCTGGTGCATGGCTGTGACCTCACCGGTCTCCGCGACCTCTGGCAGGACCAGGGCTCGCTGGGCACCCTGCTGCGCAACCCGCGGCAGAAGAACCAGCCCTCCCTGTTGCGCGGCGAGTACTTCCACCAGGAGCTGGCCAAGGCCTACGACAAGGTCTGGCCAGACCGCCGGGGCATCGCCGCAGCTGCCGGGGAGGACGTCGACCTGTTCCTCACCGGCACGCTGTGGGAGGGCCGCCGAAGCTTCTTCGCCGACGACATGGGCCGGCGGATCACCGAGGTCGACTACGACGCCACCTTCCACTTCACCTCCGACCCCGACACCGTGTCCGCCACGCCGGAGAGCTCCGATCGCGGTGACCTGTTCAGCCCGAAGGTGACGGCCCAGCTCGCGGTGGCCTCCCGGTGCACGGCCTCGTTCCCGGTCGCCTTCGAGCCGTTCCCGGTCGACGTGGACGACCAGGCCGTCCAGCAGCCCGACGGCCGGTGGCCGTCGGAGGCCGGCCGGACCAACTTCCGGCGCTCCCAGTTCGTCATAGACGGCGGCATCCTGCGCAACAAGCCCATCCGGCCCGCGATCGACGCCGTCTACCGGCAGCCGGCCGACCAGCAGGTACGGCGGATCCTCGCCTACGTCGTCCCGGACCCGGGGGAACCTGCGACCGGTCCCGGCAAGCCTGCGGTGACCGATCTGCCCGGCGCAGCCGACGTCATGCTCGGGGTGCTGACGCGACTGCGTTCCACGGACTCGGTCGCGGAGGAGCTGGGCGACATCGAACGGCGCAACCACGAGACGAAGCACCGCCGGCGCACCCGGGACCGCCTGGCCCGGACGCTGGTCGACGCCGCGGCCACCCCTCGCGCCGATGATGCGGCCGACCTGGTGCGATCGGCCTATCCCGGCTATCTGGAGGTGCGCCGGGACGACACCGCGCAGTCGGTGGCGCGGTTGCTGCTCTCCGCGCCACGGGAGCACCCGTGGAGCCACCGGGAGGTGGCCACCGAACTGCGCGACCTCGCCGCCGACACCGACTTCCCGTTCATTCCGCAGGACGACCTGGACGAGGCGATCGGCGCCGATCCGCAGAACTGGCGCTGGGGCCAGGCAACCGTCCGGCGGCTGGGCGACGTCGTCCTCGACGTCCTCAAGCGCGCGGTGTGGCTGGCGCCGCTCACCGCCGACGACCGCGCGACGATCGTCACGCACCGGGCCAGCGCCCACGAGATCCTGCGCGGCGCGAGGCGCGAGCGGGCCACCCTCGACGCCTACTGGCGGGCCGCGCCGCTGCCCGACCGGAGCGGGGAGCTCACGGCCACCCCAGCGGAGCTGGCCGCGCTCCGGGCGGCGCTGAAAACGCTGGCCGCTGCGTGGGGCACAGGTCCGCAGGCGGGTATGACGTCACGGCTGCGGGAGCTGGCGCACGAGCTCGCGCAGTGCCTGCTCAACGCGGGCCACGCCCTGCGCAGCATCAGCACGGGCGGCCGCTCGGCCGTCGACCACGAGGGCACCGAGCAGGACCGACTCCGGGCGCTGGTCGACCTGCTGGTCCCGCCCGGTGCCACGGTGGACGACGTCCTGCGCAACATGCTCCGGCTCGAGGTCGTGCACGTGGCGTTCACCGGCGTGAGCGACGTCCCCGAGCAGGCCGTGGAGCTTGTGCAGGTGAGCTCGCTGCGCGAGGAGCTGGTCACCGGTATCCAGCTGCACCACTTCGGGGCCTTCTACCGTGAGTCCTGGCGGGCCAATGACTGGCTGCGTGGCCGCATCGACGGCTCCGAGCAACTGGTCCAGATGCTGCTGGCCCCCGAACGCCTCAGGCAGCTCGGCCTCACGGCCCCGGAGGTACGAGAACAACTGAAGTCGGTCGCCGTGGGGCCGCCCGGCACTACCCGGCACACCGAACTGGCCGCCGCCTGGGACGCGCTGGCACCCCGGCTGACCGAGGAACTGCAGGTGGTGGAGGGCGACGGTCCACTCCCCCGGACGTTCCCGCTGACCGCGCAGCGGATCGCCTACCGGCTCCAGACCGAGTTCCTTCTCGCGGAGCTCGACTCCCTCGCCACGACCGTCGTCGAGGAGCCCGACCCGGTGGGGCACGCCGCCCAGTGGGCCGTCGGGGTGCGCACCGACCTGCGCCGTCACAAGGACGCCGGTACCGAGGCCGGCCCGGCCGAGCTGGGTGCCATGCTGCACGGCAGCGAGGTGGTCGGCCGCCAGACCCTCGCCGAGGAGGCCGACCGGGGGTCGGACACCTTCGCGCGGACGGTGACCCACGCGACCGCCACGCTCACCGCGGCGGCCTCCTCCGTGGAGAAGCCCAAGGCGGCGGTCACCCTGCTCAAGGCCCTGCGCGGGTACGCGCTCCTGCTCTGGGTGCTCGTGAACTTCCTCGCCGGCAAGAGCCACCTCGGCCGCAACCTCACCAGCCTGGTCGTGGGCGTGGGGGGCGCCCTGGTCGCACTGGCCGTGGTGGTCCCGGGCGTTCCGATCGCGGTGCCGCTCACCGGCATCGTCCTGGTGCTGGCCGCCGCCGGCGCCTCCGCCCTGCGGCAGCAGCGGCTCGGCGGATGGCGGCTCCTGGTGCGCCTGCTCCTCCTCGTGCTCGTGGCGGCGGCGGTTCTGGCGGCGGTACTGATCCAGACCGCTTCGGAGAACAAGCAGAGCATCGGGGACCTGCTGCTCGACACCGGGCTCCGGGTCCTGCTCGTCGTGGTCGTGGTCGGCGTCGGCTGGTTCCTCGGCCGGCCGACCCAGCACACCCCCTGAGCCGCCCCGGCCCACCTCGGCACAGGCGGGCACGTCCGAATCCAGGACCCGACGACGATCGCCTTCGAGTTCCGCGCCAAG
>JAOPUS010000224.1 GCA_025963345.1 Blastococcus sp.
GCCGAGCACCGACGCCAGCGCGTCGGAGAGGTCGTTGACGGCGACGGCCTTGAGGACGTCGGCGTGCGCGGCCTCGGCGGCGACGTCGTCCTCGCTGGGGCCGAGCCCGTCCAGGGTGAGCTGCCCCTCGGGCTCGGCGGCGTCCTTCAGCTCGCGACGCAGGTAGCGCACCGCGAGGTCACCGAGATCGAAGGACCGCTGGCCCGGCAGCGCCAGGTAGGCGGCCAGCGCCGTGTCGCTGACCACGCCTTCCAGCTCCCAGCCGCGCGCCCAGATGGCGAGCAGCGGACCCTTGACCTCGTGCACGACCTTGGCGGCGGAGGGGTCGGCGAGCCAGGCGGAGAGGGCCTGCTCGTCGGCGACGTCGAGGTCGGGGCCGACGTCGACGAAGGTGGCGTGGTCGTTGGCGGCGGCCAGCGCCAGCCCGGTGAGCTCACCGGTGCCGCGACCCCAGGTACCCCGGAAGATCACGCCGGTGGTGCCGGTGCGGGCGTTCGCCTGGAGCCACTCCCCCAGACCGCCGGCCGGCACGTCGTCCTCGAGGACGTCGAAACCGCCCTCGGTCTCGGGCTCGGCACTGGTCAGCGTGGCGAACAGGCGGTCGCGCAGCACCCGGAACTGCAGGTTGTCGAAGAGGGTGTGCACCTCGTTGCGGTCCCAGGGCTGGACGGCGAGGTCGGCCGGGCCCAGGTCCAGGGGGACGGCGCGGTCGAGCTCGGTGAGGCGCCGGTTCTGCAGGACCGACGACAGGTGCTCGCGCAGCTTCTCGCCGACCTTGCCTTTGACGGTGTCCACCTGGTCGACGAGGGCGTCGAGGGAGCCGTACTCACGGACCCACTTGGCCGCGGTCTTCTCCCCCACGCTCGGGATGCTGGGCAGGTTGTCGCTCGGGTCGCCCCGCAGCGCGGCGAAGTCGGGGTACTGCGCCGGGGTGAGGCCGTATTTGGTCTCGACCTCTTCCGGCGTGAAGCGGGTCATCTCCGACACGCCCTTGCGCGGGTAGAGCACGGTGACGTGCTCGTTGACCAGTTGCAGGGCGTCCCGGTCGCCGGTCGCGATGAGCACGTCCATGCCGTGCTCCACGGCCTGCACGGTAAGGGTGGCGATGACGTCGTCCGCCTCGTAGTTCTCGGCGGTGATGACCGGGACGTGCAGGGCGGCCAGCACCTCCTGGACGAGGCTGACCTGCCCGCGGAAGTCTGTCGGGCTCTCCGCCCGGTTGGCCTTGTACTCGGCGAAGATCTCGCTGCGGAAGGTCTTGCGGCCGACATCGAAGGCCACAGCCAGGTGCGTGGGCTGCTCGTCGCGCAAGATGTTGATCAGCATCGACGTGAACCCGTACACGGCGTTGGTCGGCTGCCCCGTCGTCGTGGAGAAGTTCTCCACCGGCAGCGCGAAGAAAGCGCGATAGGCGAGCGAGTGCCCGTCGAGGAGCAGCAGCCGTGGGCGTGCCCCCGTGGTCGTGGGGACGGCGTCGATGGATGCAGGGGCGCTGGAGGTGGAGACCGGTGCGGACATCGGGTCCGATCCTAGGTGTGGGTACCGACTGGTTACCGTGCCTCCCGTGACGACCGCTCCTCCGGCCTGGGCGCCGGCAGACACGATCAGCCCCCTCGACGACAAGCTCGGCATCCGGATCACCGACTACGACCCGGACCGACTGGTCGCGACCATGCCCGTCGCCGGCAACGAGCAGCCCTACGGCCTGCTGCACGGCGGTGCCACCTGCGCGCTCATGGAGACGGTCGGCTCGTGGGCGGCGGCGCTGCACGCCGGTCCGGAGAAGCAGGTTGTCGGGATCGAGCTGAACGCCAGCTACCTGCGGGCTGCGACGTCCGGCGTCGTCACCGCCGTGTGCACCCCGGTGCGCCGTGGCCGCACCCTCGCGACGTTCCTGATCGAGATCACCGACGACAGCGGTCGCGCCACCGCCACGGGCCGGTTGACCTGCCTGACGAAGGGCGACTGAGAGTCGGTCAGCCCTCCGCTGCCGCCACGGACGGGAGCGAGCGCAGAACCGGCCGCCGCCGTGCGATCGGCTTCCGGGGCGCCGGCACGGGGAGGCCTCGGCGTCGCCACGACGCGAGCGAGCGCGTGAGCGACTCGACGGTGACGATGCGGCGCGTGGTCAGCGGTGCGAAGCCCATCCGCGCGAAGAACCGCTGCCGCTCGGCCTCGTGCCCGCCGACGGCTGCCACGACGTAGGACGCGCCGGACTCCTCTGCATAGGCAGCCGCGGCCGCGAGGAGTAGGACGCCGGCACCTTGCCGCCGGTGCTCCCGGTGGACGACGAAGGTGTCCACCGTGACCTGGGGGTTGCCGAGCACCAGCGACAGCGGGTCCAGCCCGAGGACGGCGAGTCCGACGGCCACCTCGCCGGAGGCGCCGGGCACGGCGGCGTTGGGCCCCGGGAGGACGGCGAGGACGACGCGGTGCCCCGGGTCGTCGAGCAGCTTTCGGAATCCGGAGGCGGCGGCGTTGAGCCTCGTATGGCCGGTGAGGACGTCCTCGGCGTGCGCGTCGGCGCGGTGCTGCCGGACGAGCGCGAGCACGGCGGGCAGGTCGGCGGCACGCGCGGTGCGCGTGACCACGCGAGACCGTGAACCGGTTCCTGACACAGGAGCCCTCCCCTGGACGGTGGGTGGAGACTGCACCCCTGAGCAGCCCTGATCACGGCGGCGCGCCGGACGCGTACAGCGTGTACCGCGGCCGCGTGTCGCGGAAAGGTCACAGGTCAGCCCGCGGGAGACGGCTGGGCAACACAACCGGGTTAGGGTCCGTCCTCAACTCATCCGCCAGGGAGGTCGAGTGACGCACGCGCCAGACCGCGTCCGCCGGCACGGGCTCCGCCCGCGTCCACGCATCACGCGGAGGCAGAACGGCACCGGATCGACGCCCGGTTTCCGGGGCCGCCGTCCCCTCGTCCTGACCCTGCTGGTCGCCGCGCTGGCCACGGTCTTCGCCGTCCTGCTGCCCGGGGTGGCGCAGGCCGAGGGCGAGCAGGTACTGGGCACGCTGTCGACCAGCCGAAGCGGGCCCATCGAGGGCGTCACGATCACGGTCACCAGCGCCGACGGCAAGGAGGCCGGCAAGGCCCAGACCGACGCGAGCGGTCAGTGGTCGGTCGACCTTCCCGGACCGGGCCAGTACACCGTCACGATCAACGCCGGCGACCTCCCCGACAACGTGAAGCTCGGTACGGGGGGCGACACCCGCGAGGTCAACGTCGCGTCCGGGCGCGCTCAGCCGGTGAACTTCGGGCTCTCCGACGGCACCACCGGCGGCGGCGGGGGTGGCGCGGGGAAGGTCATCCAGCTGCTCGTCGACGGTCTGCGCTTCGGCCTGCTGATCGCGATGTGCTCGGTCGGGCTGTCACTGATCTTCGGCACCACCGGGTTGACCAACTTCGCTCACAGCGAGCTGGTCACCATCGGCGCCGTCGTGGCGTGGTACCTCAACGTGCAGGCCGGGATGCCGCTGATCTGGGCGGGCGTCCTGGCCCTGTTCATCGGGGCGATCGTGGGCGCGCTGAACGACCTGGCGATCTGGCGACCGCTGCGGCGCCGGGGCACCGGGCTGGTCGCCGCACTCGTGGTGTCGATCGGCCTCTCGCTGGCGCTCCGCTACGTCATCCAGATCATCTTCGGCGGCCGGTCGCGGCCCTACGTCGGCTATCAGAACCAGCGCGCGATCGACTACGGACTCTTCTCCCTGACCAACCGGGCGCTCGCCTCGATCATCATCTCGGTCATCGTGCTCGTCCTCGTCGCGCTCATGCTGCAGAGGACGAAGATCGGCAAGGCGATGCGCGCCGTCGCCGACAACCGGGACCTCGCTGCCTCGTCCGGCATCAACGTCGACCGGGTGATCCTCTTCGTGTGGGCGCTCGGCGGTGCGCTGGCCGCACTCGGCGGGATCCTGCTGGGGCTGTCCGACAGCGTCCAGTGGGACATGGGGTACCGACTCCTGCTGCTGATGTTCGCCGGCGTGACCCTCGGCGGGCTCGGCACCGCCTACGGCGCGCTGATCGGCAGCCTCGTCGTCGGCATCTTCGTCCAGGTCTCGACCTTGGTCATCCCCAGCGACATCAAGTACGTCGGAGGGTTGCTGCTCTTGATCGTCATCCTCGTCATCCGGCCCCAGGGCATCCTCGGCAGCCGGGTCAGGGTGGGCTGAGCCATGTCGGAGTTCCTCGACGCCATCACCGGGGGCCTGCAGGCTGGACTCGGCTACCAGGCCATCTTCTTCGTCCTGCTCGCCGTGGGACTCAACGTCCACTTCGGGTACACCGGGCTACTGAACTTCGGCCAGGCGGGGTTCGCGCTGCTGGGTGCGTTCGGCGTGGCGGTATCGGTGGTCCGTTGGGACCTGCCGTTCTGGGTCGGCATCGTCATCGGCCTGGCCGCCGCGGTCCTGCTGGCCCTCCTGCTCGGTCTCCCGACCCTGCGGTTGCGCGCGGACTATCTGGCGATCGTCACGATCGCCGCCGCGGAGATCCTGCGCCTGGTCTTCCGCTCCGTGGGCGCCACCGCGGTCACGGGGGGCACCCGCGGCCTGAGCGGGTTCAACGCCGACTTCGTAGCGCTCGCGCCGTGGGCCGGGGGTCGCCAGTACGACATCCTCGGCACGCGCTGGAGCGGCGCCCAGCTCTGGCTGGCCCTGGTGGGCTGGACGCTGGTGGCGCTGACAAGCCTGCTCGTCTGGTCCCTGATGCGCAGCCCGTGGGGCCGCGTGGTCAAGGCCATCCGTGAGGACGAGGACGCAGCGCGGTCACTCGGGAAGAACGTCTACGCGTACAAGATGCAGGCGCTCGTGCTGGGCGGTGTCATCGGCTCGCTCGGCGGCACGGTGTACGCCCTCGGCCTGGGGTCGGTGAACCCCGACCAGTACCAGAACGCGAACACGTTCCTCGCCTACACCGCGCTCATCCTCGGTGGCGCCGCCCGGATCTGGGGACCCATTCTCGGTGGCACGATCCTGCTGTTCCTCGTGCAGTTCGCCGACACGGGCCTCAAGGCACTGATCAGCAACGGGATCATCCCGGAGAGTCTGCTCAGCCCGACCGACGTCGCTTCGTTGCGCTTCGTACTCATCGGGGTGGGCCTGATGGCTCTGCTGGTCTTCCGGCCGCAGGGCATCCTCGGAGACCGACGAGAGGTGATGCTCGATGCCCGCTGAGCCTTCCCCCACCACTGGTTCGTCCGCCTTCCACTCAGGCGACGCCCCCCGCCGGCTGGCCCAGACGGCACTGCGATCGGTGCCCTGGGAGATCGGCGTCGCCAAGCCGGACCCGGCGGTCGTGGTCGACGGCGTCACCCGGACCTTCGGCGGCCTGACGGCGGTCTCGGTCGACCACTTGGAGATCCAGCGGGGCGGCATCACCGGTCTGATCGGCCCGAACGGTGCCGGCAAGACGACGCTGTTCAACCTGCTCACCGGGTTCGACCAGCCGGACACCGGCACCTGGTCCTTCGACGGCAGGCAGCTGGGCAAGCTCTCCCCGCACCAGGTGGCACGGCTGGGCGTGGTCCGTACCTTCCAGCTGACCAAGGCATTGTCGCGGCTGACCGTGCTGCAGAACATGCTCCTGGGCGCACAGGGGCAGCGGGGCGAGGGCTTCTTCCGCGCGCTCGTCCCCGGGGTGTGGCGGGGCCAGGAGAAGGCGAACACCGAGCGGGCGATGGACCTGCTGGCGAGGTTCAAGCTGGACGCGAAGAAGGACGACTTCGCCGGCACGCTGTCGGGCGGTCAGCGCAAGCTGCTCGAGATGGCGCGCGCGCTGATGAGCGACCCGAAGGTCGTCATGCTCGACGAGCCGATGGCCGGGGTGAACCCGGCGCTGACGCAGAGCCTGCTCGGCCACGTCAAGGACCTGCGCGAGCAGGGCATGACGGTGATCTTCGTCGAGCACGACATGGACGTCGTCCGCGACATCAGCGACTGGGTGGTCGTCATGGCCGCGGGCCGGGTCATCGCCGAAGGGCCGCCGGAGTCGATCAGCCAGAACCGGGCCGTCGTCGACGCCTACCTCGGCGCGCATCACGATGCACCGCTCACTGTCGAGGAGGAGGACCAGGTGCTCGCCGAGGCCGAGCGCGAGATCGCCCGCGAGGAGAACCTCGACGGTGAGGTCTTCAGCTCCGATGTGCCGCCCCAGGAGAGGACCGAGAAGTGAGCGATCCGCTGTTCGAGGTCGACGAGTCCGGCGAGGACGTCACCCGGGCCGATGCAGTCGCAACCTCCGCGGAGCTCACCCCCGCGGAGAAGGCGGCGACGCGCGAGGAGCACATACGACTGGCCGAGGGGGCACTCGTGCGAGCCGACGACCTCGTCGCCGGCTACGTACCCGGGGTCAACATCCTCCGTGGCTGTGACTTCTACCTTCAGGACGGCGAGCTGGTCGGGATCATCGGCCCGAACGGGGCGGGCAAGTCGACGCTGCTGAAGGCGCTCTTCGGCCTGATCCCGGTCCGATCGGGCGCGGTGACGTTGCGCGGGGAGGACATCACGTCGGCGCCCGCCCACCGCCTCGTGCAGCTGGGCGTCGGCTATGTGCCGCAGAACAACAATGTGTTCCCCTCGCTGACCATCGAGGAGAACATGCAGATGGGCGTGTACCTGCGGTCGAAGACCTTCCAGAGCCGGTTCGACTACGTCACCGAGCTGTTCCCACTGCTGGGTGAGCGTCGGAAGGCCAAGGCCGGGACCCTGTCCGGCGGTGAGCGGCAGATGGTGGCCATGGGCCGCGCGCTGATGATGGACCCGTCCGTGTTGCTGCTCGACGAGCCGTCGGCGGGCCTCTCCCCCGCGTACCAGGACGAGGTGTTCATCCGTTGCCGGCGGATCAACGCCACCGGCGTCTCGATCATCATGGTCGAGCAGAACGCCCGCCGGTGCCTGCAGATCTGCGACCGCGGGTACGTCCTGGATCAGGGGCGGAACGCCTACACCGACACCGGCCGGTCGCTGATGAACGACCCCAAGGTCATCGAGCTCTACCTCGGGACGCTGGCCAAGGCCCAGTAGCGCCCGCAGCCGCCCGAACGGCGCCGGTCCCCCGTGTGGGACCGGCGCCGTTCGTCGTCCTGGCGGCGTCGCCCCCGCACCTCTGCGCGCGCACAGGCCACGAGGCGCCCGCGCACGAGCCCCGGACAGCTCTGCGGCCCGGCACCCCGGGGGGTACCGGGCCGCAGCCCGAGCAGGTGTCACACGGTGGTCAGCGGGTCACCGCTTCGGGCCGATGCCCTGCTCGTTGAGACCCTTGATGATCTTGGCCGACTCGTCGAAGCCGACCACGACGATCGCGTCGGGGTTGAAGTCGACCATCTGCTGGACGATGTCGCTGAAGTCCGACGCCGTCGGGTCGTAGTAGACCGACTTCACCGAGTCGCCGGAGAGGCCGGCGCTGTCCAGGTTCTTCACGATCTGCTCGGCCAGGCCGGTGCCGTACTCACCGTTCTGGGCGAGGATCCCGACCGACTGGTTGCCGTCCTGGGACACCAGGTCGGCGAGCACCTGCCCCTGGAAGAGGTCCGGCGGGGCGGTGCGGAAGTACAGGCCGTTGTCCGCGTAGGTGGTGAACGAGTCCGACGTGTTCGCCGGCGAGAACTGCAGGACCCCGGCCTGCGTCACCGTGTCGATGACGGTCTTGGTGACGTCGGAGGACGCCGCACCGATGATCGCGTTCACGCCCTGCTGGAGCAGCGTGGCCACGGTCTGGGTAGCGATGTTCGTCGAGGTGTCACCCGAGTCACCGGACACGATCTCGACCTGCGAGCCGAGCAGGCCGCCGGCCGCGTTGATGTCGTTGACAGCCAGCTGGACGCCGGCGACCTCCGGCGGGCCGAGGTAGGCCAGGCTGCCGGTCAGCGGCAGCAGGGTGCCGAACTTGAACGGCGCGGTGGCGGTGCCGTAGGCGGCCGCCGCCGGACCCTCGTTGGTGGCCGCGTTGGCCTCGTCGCCGACCGTCAGGTAGTCGGTGAGCGAGTCGTCGAGCTTGTTGTCCGCGCCGAACTGCAGGACGCCGAAGCTGGCCACGGCCGGCTCACCGGGGTCGGCGAAGGCGAGCGGGCCGGTGACGCCGTCGTAGTCGGGGTTGCCGCCGGCGGCGATGATGGCAATGCACGACGTGAAGTCGGTGCACTTGTCCCCGCCGAAGGTCACGCCGTTGACGTAGGCGCCGAAGACCGTCGCGTCGTTGGACTGCGCCATCGCGGCCGCGAGGGCGGTGATGGTAACGGCGTCGTACGACTCGGCGGAGTAGTTGAAGTCCTTCAGCTGCGGGTCGACCGCGAGCAGCCGGTCCTTGAAGTCCGAGGAGAGCTTGGTCAGCGGCGTGGTGCCCTTGAGCCCCTGGAGGGCGCCCTTCTCCGTGAACGACTCGCCGAGGGCGTTACCCACGTTGCCATCGGTGCCGTAGAGGTTGACCTGCTTCTCGCTGCTCGCGCCGCCACCGGTGTCGCCACTGTCACTGCTGCCGCCACAGGCGGTCAGCGCGAGCAGGGCAGCACCGGAGAGGGCGGTCGCGCGGGCGAAGGTGCCTGTGCGCATCAAGGCACTCCCAGGGATGTGTGTACGTCTCCATCGCCGCTCGGCAGGCAGCATCGCCTGTCGGGCAGCCGATCAGTGCGGAGAACCTAACCGCCGGTCGGGAGGCCGGAGCCACCCTCTGACGCACCGTGATGAGGTCGTGACCTGGCGGTCGCGCCGTCGGCACACACAGGACCGGCGCGTCACACGGCTGCAATCAGCCGGGCGACGGGGCGATGCATCCCGGGTCGAGCGGCTCAGGAGCCGGCGGGGCCCCCGGCCGACGTGGGCTCGTCGGAGATCTCGGTGGCCAGGATGGCCTGGGCGAGCGCCTTCATGGAGGTCCGCTCGTTCATCGCCGTCCGCTGGATCCAGCGGAACGCCTCGGCCTCGGTCATCCCGCGCTCGGCCATCAGCCGGCCCTTGGCCTGCTCGATGACCTTGCGCGCCTCCAGCCGCTCCTTGA
>JAOPUS010000238.1 GCA_025963345.1 Blastococcus sp.
CAACCACCAACTGCTCGAGCGCGACCTGCGCTACGCCTGGTGGAACAACCACCGGGTGGTGGACGCCGCGATCGGCACGTTCATCGAGTACGGCACCAAGGACCGCCGGAAGGACCGCGAGAGCTACGCGGAGATGTGGCGTCGGTGGATCTACGACGACTACTACCGCAGCTACCTCGTCCCACTGGAGAAGTACGGCCTGGTCATCCCGCACGACCTCATCGAGGAGTCGTGGAACCAGATCTGGAACAAGGGCTACGTCCACGAGGTGGCGCAGTTCTTCGCCACCGGGTGGCTGGCCAACTACTGGCGGATCGACCCGATGACCGACGAGGACTTCGAGTGGTTCGAGTACAAGTACCCGGGCTGGTACGACAAGTACGGCGCCTGGTGGGAGAACTACGCCCGGCTGTCGGTGGCCAACGGGCACAACCCGATCGCGCTGGAGGACGTCGACTACGTCTACCCGGCCCGCTGCTGGACCTGCATGGTCCCCTGCCTCATCCGTGAGGACATGGTCATGGCCGAGGTCAACGGGCAGATGCGGACCTACTGCCACGAGGCCTGCCGCTGGACCGACACGGTGGCCTTCCGGCCCACCTACCAGGGCCGCGAGACGCCGAACATGGGTCAGCTCATCGGCAAGCGGGAGTGGGAGACGCTCTACCACGGCTGGAACTGGGCCGACGTGGTCTCCGACATGGGCTACGTGCGCGACGACGGCAAGACGCTGGTCGCCCAGCCACATCTGAACCTCGATCCCGAGAAGATGTGGACGCTGGACCACCTGCGCCGTTGCCCGCCGCTCCTGAGCCCGAACGTGCTGCTCAACGAGATGACGCCGGACCAGCAGGAGGCCTACCACGCCGACTACGTCCAGCAGGGCCCGGCCGGCCGGCCTGCACCCGCACGCGCCTGAACCTGAACCCACCTGGAGGCACCGGGGGAGGCCCGACGAACGTGTCGGGCCTCCCGTCCGGGCCACCCCGCCCACGCAGTGCGGAAGGGAGCCATGGACAACAAGCACGTCGTGCGGTTCGAGCCCGTGGGCATCGAGATCGAGGTCGACGAGAAGCAGACAGTCCTTCGTGCCGCGGCCGAGCAGGGAATCATGCTCATGCACGGCTGCAAAGAGGGCCAGTGCGCGGCGTGCAAGTCGTTCGTCCTCGACGGTGAGGACATCGAACTCGACCGCTACTCCACCTTCGCGCTGCCCGACTTCGAGCGGGAGGAAGGCTTCACGCTCCTCTGCCGGGCGCACGTCTTCGAGGACGTGCGGATCGAGTTGCTCAACTACGACGAGGAGATGATCCGCTCCGGCCACCCGATCCAGCGCGCCGTCGCGGAGGTCGAGTCGAACGACCCGGTCACCCACGACTTGCGCCATCTGGTGCTGAGGCTCGTCGAACCGGAGAAGCTCGCCTACTTTCCCGGCCAGTACTTCGACATCACGGTCCCGGGCACTGAGGAGAGCCGTTCGTTCTCGGTGGCCAACACGCCGACGGCCGACAGCGGGCGACTCGAGTTCGTCATCCGGGTGTATCCCGACGGGCTCTTCTCCACCTTCCTCGACACCCAGCTCTCGGTGGGGGATCGCCTCGAGGTGGTGGGACCGTTCGGCGTCTTCACGCTTCGCGACGGACGCGAATCGGACCTGGTGTTCATCGGGGGCGGGGCCGGAATGGCGCCGATCCTCTCCGTCCTGCGGGCGCTGGCCGAGCGGGGGAGCACCCGCAATGCCACCTACTACTACGGCGCTCGGCGCAAGCGGGACCTGTGCTTCGAGAAAGAGCTCTATGCGCTCGAGGCAACGCTGCCCAACTTCCGCTTCGTCCCTGCCCTGTCCGAACCGGACGAGGAGGACGGCGAATGGACCGGCGAGGTCGGACTGATCACCGATGTGGTGAAGAAGTACGAGAGCGATCTCGCTCCTGCTGATGCCTATGTCTGCGGACCTCCGCCGATGGTCGAGGCCGCGATGGAGATGCTCACCTCGCTGGGCTCGCCCGAGAAGCACATCTACTACGACAAGTTCACGACCACCGGCTCGTCCTGACCCCCGACTCCGGGACCGACAAGGGAGATTCGCATGACCGCCACCGTGGGGCGCAGCGCGCCGCAGCCCATGTTCACCGATGCCGAGGCCGGCGCCAAGGAATTCCCGGATTCGACCGCGCGCAACTACAACTACTTCACCCCGCAGAAGCGGAGGCAGTCGCACTACGAGGACGTCACGGTCGAGGTGCAGCCCGACCCGAGGCACTACCTCAGCCAGGGCTGGTTGTACGGCTTCTCCGACGGCCGTGGCGGGTACCCGCTCGACTGGACCGTGCTCAAGGCGTGGGGCTCCGATCGTCCTGTCCCCGAGCGTTTTCCCGGCTCCGGCGGAAAGGGCTACGACTGGCCGGCACACGGATGGCACGAATTCCGCGACCCGAACGAGGAGTGGGAGCTCACCCTCTACCGGTACAACGCCAACGTCGTCCGCCAGATCAACCAGAACGTCGAATCCGCCCGCGAGACGAAGGCGTTCGAGCAGTGGAACCGGAACTGGGTGACCTTCGTCGAGCGCAACGTCGGCGCCTGGATGCACGTCGAGCACGGCCTCGGGCTGTACGTGTTCGCGAACGCCCAGCGGCGCGCGCCGACCAACATGCACAACAACGCCATCTCCGTGAACAGCATGCACCGGATCCGGTTCGCCCAGGACCTCGCGCTGTACAACCTCACGCTCAGCGAGGAGATCGCGGACTTCGACGGCGCCGCGCACATCGAGACGTGGAACAGCGACCCGGCCTGGCAGGGCGTGCGACGCGTGGCCGAGCAGTTGACGGTGATCGATGACTGGGCGGAGGCCGTCTTCGCGGTCAACGTCGTCTTCGAGCCCCTGGTCGGGGAGTTGTTCCGGAGCCATCTCGTGCAGCATGCCTCGCCGGGCAACGGCGACTACGTGACGCCCACCGTCGTCGGGGCCGGTGAGCACGACTACGCGGAGCGGGACCTGCGCTACACGAAGGCGATGTTCTCGCTGCTCACCAACGACAAGGAGTTCGCCGACCACAACGTGGCGATCCTGGACCAGTGGCTGGCCACCTGGACCGCCCGCGCCATCACCGCGGCCCGCGAACTGCAGCCGTTGTGGTCGCAACCCGACGCCAAGCCCCCGCGGTTCGAGGACGGCCTGGACCGAGCCAAGAACCGTTTCAGTGCCATTCTCACCGAGCTGAACTTGCAGATCCCCAAGGAGCTGACCCAGTGACCGCCTTCACGACGGCCGAGAGCCCGTTCAAGTCGGACAACACGTCGTCGAACAGATGTGGCGTCACGCTGATGAACAACCAGGTCGGCCGGGTCGTGGCTGACGTGATGAGCACCCATGACGGCGTCACGGTGATGCCGCTGCCGTCGATGATCCGGGTCGACGCGATCAATCGGATGGACTTCATCTACGACGAGATCTCCGAGGCGCTCGGCGAGGAAGAAGGATTCTTCGACTCCGCCGAGTTCGAGGAGAACATGTCCACCCATTACGGCCGAATGATCCACGAGGACGACCGCACCATCATGTTCGCCAATCCCGAGGACGCCGCCGCCTACATCGGCTTCGACCTCATCGCGTCCAGCTGATCCGACGCGTTTCCCGGTCAACAGAATCCGAGGAGTGCACGTGTACGAGAAGAACGGCGAGAAGTACTTTATCGTGGACAGCCACATGCACTTCTGGGACGCCAGCCCGGCGAACTGGGTGGCCGGCCACGAGAACTACGCCAAAGGCTGGATCGAGTGCTTCCACGCCTACCAGGGCCTCGGGCCGCCGGAGACGCACTGGTCGATCGAGCACTTCCAGAAGTACTCCGAGCAGGATCTCATGAAGGATGTCTTCGAGGACGGCTACGTCGACATAGCCATCTTCCAGCCGACCTATCTGACGGAGTGGTACTCGGAGGGCTTCAACACCACCGAGCGCAACGGCGCACTGGCCGAGAAGCACCCCGGCAAGTTCATCGTCAACACCCGCTTCGATCCCCGCGACGGCGACGCCGGCCTCAAGGAGCTCGAGGACAACGTCGCCCGCTGGGGCTCCCGTGGCGTGAAGCTCTACACGGCGGAGTGGAAGGACGGCTCCCGGGGCTGGACGCTCAAGGACCCCGAGGCCTACCGCTACCTCGCCAGGGCGCAGGAACTGGGGATCAAGAACGTCCACGTGCACAAGGGCCCCACGATCTGGCCGCTGGACAAGGACGCATTCGACGTGGCGGACGTGGACCACGCGGCGACGGACTTCCCCGACCTCAACTTCATCGTCGAGCACGTGGGGCTGCCGCGGATCGAGGACTTCTGCTTCATGGCGACCCAGGAGCCCAACGTCTACGCGGGTCTGTCGGTCGTCATCGGCGGCCTGATGCACGCCCGGCCGAAGTTCTTCGCGAAGGTCATGGGGGAGCTGCTCTTCTGGGTCGGCGAGGACAAGATGACCTTCGGCAGCGACTACGGCATCTGGGAGCCGAAGTGGCAGATCGAGGGATTCGTCGACTGGGACTACCCGAACGACGAGTTCTCCGACTACCCGCGGGTCACCACTGCGACCAAGAAGAAGATCCTCGGTCTGAACGCGGCCAAGCTCTACGACATCGAGGTGCCTGAGGAGCTGCGGCTGCCGGCAGAGGCGGGGACGCCCGGGGCCGGGGACGACGCGCAGCTGGTGGACGACGGGGCCAGGGTGTGACGAGGACGGTCGGGGCGGTGGTCGATGTCGGGGCCGTGCTCGCCGCCCTCGGCACGGTGCGCGACCCCGAGCTGGATGAACCGGTCACGACGCTCGGGTTCGTCTCCTCGTGCACCGTCTCCCCGGACGGCGTGGCGCAGGTACGGCTGCGGCTGCCGACCTACTTCTGTGCGCCGAACTTCGCCTTCCTCATGGTGGCCGACGCCTACGACGCGGTGGCCGCCGTGGAAGGAGTCCGTGGCGCTGACGTCGTGCTGGAGGATCACTTCGCCTCTGATGCGATCAACGCCGGTGTCGCGGCGCGGGCCGGCTTCGTCGCCTCGTTCGACGGCCTGGCTGCCGCTGAGCTGGACGAGCTCCGCGCCGACTTCGTCCGCAAGGCGGTCATGGCCGGCTCCGATCGGGTCTGCCGTCCGCTGCTCGCCGCCGGACGGACCCCCGACGAGCTCGCCGGGATGACGCTGGGCGACGTGCCGGCCTCGGCCGACCGTGAGCGGTTGCGCGCGCGCCTGGCCGAGCTGGGCCTGCCCGCGGGACTGGGCGATCCCCTTCTCGTCGACCCGAGGACCGGCGAGGCGGTCGGCGTCGAGGCGCTGCCGCTGCACCTCAGGCGCGCCCGGCTCACCCGCGTCGGCGCGGAGGCCAACAGCAGCATGTGCCGCGGCATGTTGCGCGAGCGCTATCCCACCCGCGGCCACGGCCAGACCGAGGAGCACCCATGAGAGCTGTGCGGCTGCACGCGTACCACCAACAGCCCGTGATCGAGGACGTGCCCGAGCCGACGGTCACGGGCCCGCTCGACGTGGTGGTGAAGATCGGCGGCGCCGGAGTGTGCCGGACCGATCTGCACATCATCGAAGGGCAGTGGGACGCGGCGATGCACCCGCCGCTGCCCTACACGATCGGCCACGAGAACGCCGGGTGGGTGCACGAGGTCGGTGCCGGGGTGACGAACGTCAGCGTCGGCGACACGGTCATCCTGCATCCGACGCCGACGTGCGGGCTGTGCCGCGCCTGCCGGGCCGGGCAGGACATGCACTGCAGCCAGAGCAGGTTCCCGGGACTGGACAGCGACGGCGGCATGGCCGAGTACCTGCTGACGTCGGCCCGGGCCTGCGTGAAACTCGATCCGTCGACCCGTCCGCAGGACGTCGCCGCCCTCGCCGACGCGGGGATCACCGCCTACCACGCTGTGCGGAAGGCCGTTCCGCTGCTGTACCCGGGAACCACCTGCGTGGTGATCGGGGCCGGCGGCCTGGGGCACATCGCCATCCAGTGCCTCGCCGCGATGACAGCGACCCGGGTCGTCGTGGTCGACCGCAACCCCGACGCGCTGAAGCTGGCCGAGGCGCTCGGTGCGGATCACACGGTGGTCGCCGACGGCACGCACGTGGCCGCCGTGCAGGACCTCACCGACGGTGCCGGCGCCGACGTCGTCCTCGACTTCGTCGCCGAGCAGGGCGCGGAGAACGAGGGCTTCGCGATGACCGGGCGCCACGGCTCGTACTTCGTCATCGGATACGGCGGCACGCTCTCCATTCCGACGCTGGACGTCGTCGCCACCGAGCGGAACATCATCGGCAACATCGTCGGCACGTACAACGAGCTGGCCGAACTCATGGTGCTGGCCGAGGCCGGCAAGGTCACCTTGCACACCAAGGCCTATCCGCTGGACGCGGCGCCGGAGGCACTGCACGACCTCGACGCAGGCCAGGTGCGCGGCCGGGCAATTCTCGTTCCGTGATCCCCGCAGGACCCCAGAACTCTCTGAGAATCAGGAGCACTCATGGCCAAGGAACTGCGGTTCGGGGCGGACGCCCGGAGTCTGCTGCTGTCCGGCGTCGACCAGCTGGCCGACGCTGTCAAGTCGACCCTGGGCCCGAAGGGGCGCAACGTCATCATCGAGAAGATCACCGGGTCGCCCGTCGTCACCAATGACGGCGTCACGATCGCGCGGGAGATCCACCTGAGCAACCAGTTCGAGAACATGGGCGCGCAGCTGGTCAAGGAAGCCGCCATCAAGACCAACGACATCGTCGGGGACGGCACCACGACCGCGACCGTCATCGCCCAGGCGATCATCCGCGAGGGCATGCTCGCCATCGGCTCCGGTGGCAACCCCGTGCTGGTCAAGCGAGGGGTCGACCTCGCCGTCGGGCGGCTGGTCGCCCACCTGCACAGCGTCGCCCACCCCGTGGAGTCCGAGGCGGACTACGCGCGGGTCGCGGCGATCTCGGCGAACGACGACGACGTCGTCGGCGCGGTCCTGGCCAAGGCGCTGCACACGGTCGGAGACAGCGGCATCGTCACCGTGGAGGAGTCGGCCGACCACGGGCTGAGCGTCGACTTCGTCGAGGGCTTCGAGTACGACAACGGGTACGTGTCGCCCTATCTGGTCACCCATCCGGCCAGCCTGGAGGCAGTCCTCGACGACCCGTACATCGTGCTGTGCGCGGAGAAGATCACGAAGGTCCAGGAGCTGATGCCGCTCCTGGACAAGGTCATGCGCGAGCCGCGGCCGCTGGTGCTGATCGCCGAGACCGTGGAGGGCTCGGCTCTCAGCATGCTGGTGCACAACCACGTCAACGGGGTCATCCAGTGCGTCGCCACCAAGGCCCCCGGCTTCGGTGACCGCCGGCTGCGCAAGCTCGAGGACATCGCGACCATCACCGGCGGGACGGTCATCAGCAAGCACTCGGGCGCGAGCCTGGAGACGGTCACGCTGCGCCAGCTCGGGAGGGCCCGGCAGGTGCGCGTGACGGCGGACCGGACGGCGATCATCGGCGGTGTCGGATCGCCGGAGCAGATCGAGTTCCGGACGGCGCAACTGCGGGCCGAACTCCAGCGGGCGACCTTCGGCGTGGACGAGGACGTCCTGAACGAGCGGATCGGCTCGCTGTCCGGGAAGGTCGCCGTCATCAAGGTCGGTGCCCCCACCAATGCCGAGCTCACCGAGCTGCAGCACCGGGTGGAGGACGCGCTGTCGGCCACCCGAGCCGCGATGGCCGAGGGCATCGTCGCAGGCGGCGGCGTGGCACTGGTCCATGCGGCGCCGGCGCTCGACGACCTCGACGTCGAGAAGGACTACGCCGTCGGCGTCGAGATCGTGCGTCGTGCGCTCAGCGAGCCGACCTATCTCATCGCGGCGAACGCCGGCTACCCCGGCCAGGAGGTCGTCGAGAAGGTCTCGGGCATGGGCGTCGACGACGGCTTCGATGCGCTGGAGGGCCGCTTCGGCAACATGATCGAGATGGGCATCATCGACCCGCTCCGGGTGTGCCGGTCGGCGCTGGAGAACGGCGCGTCGGTGGCGGGACTGCTCCTGACGACGAACACGCTGATCGCCGAGGAACAGACCCCGTGGGGTGGCAGCAGAGCCCTGATGACGGAGTTCGGCCAGCTGGACGAGGGGCTGCACCAACCGTCGCCGGACTCGAGTACTCCTCAGTCGCTCGGCCTCGGGCCGTCGGTCGGTTGATCCTCCGTGGTCGCGCAGGCTCCGGTCGATGAAGCTGCCGACGCTGCCGTTGCCCCGTTCGCGACCCTCCGGGCCAGAGGCCGGGTGCGCGGGGTCTACGGGCTCGCCGGCCCTGCCTTCGTCGCGGCCGTCGCGTACGTCGACCCGGGGAACTTCGCCACCAACTTCTCGGCTGGTGCCCGTTACGGGTACACGCTGCTGTGGGTGGTCATCGCCGCCAACCTGATGGCGATGCTCGTGCAGTACCAGTCGGCGAAGCTCGGCGTGGTGACGGGGCGGGACCTCCCCGAACTGTGCCGGGACACCTTTCCCCGGTCGGTGTCAGTGGGGCTGTGGCTGCAGGCCGAGGTCGTGGCCATGGCCACCGACATCGCCGAGTTCGTCGGCGCCGCGATCGGGCTGTACCTCGTCTTCGGCATCCCGCTGCTTCCCGCGGGACTGATCACCGCCGTCGTGGCCTTCGTGATCCTGGCCCTCGAACGCCGCGGTCGCCGGCGGTTCGAGCTCGTGATCGCCGGCCTGCTCGGCCTCGTCCTGCTCGGCTTCGCCTACGACCTCGTCGCCGTCGGGGCGAGCCCATCCGGCGTCGCCGCCGGTCTGGTCCCGCAGTTCTCCGGATCGGGCAGCGTGCTGCTCGCCGCCGGGATCGTCGGTGCGACGGTGATGCCCCACGTCATCTACCTGCACTCCGCGCTGACCAAGAGGCGGGTGGTCTGCCAGGACGACGGCGAGCGGCGCGCCCTGCTGGGCGTGCAGCGCATCGACGTGGTGGTCGCGCTGGGGATCGCGGGCACGATCAACGTCGTCATGATGGTGGTCGCCGCGTCGGTGTTCCATCGCATCGGCGGGAGTTCCGCGGACTCGATCGAGGCCGCCCACGAGGGGCTCTTCCGGCTCGCCGGCGGCGGCGCGGCGATGGCGTTCGCCGTGGCCCTGCTCGCCTCCGGGCTGTCATCGGCGAGCGTGGGCACCTACGCCGGGCAGGTCGTCATGCAGGGGTTCGTGCGGCGGCGGATCCCACTGTTCGTCCGGCGGGGCGTGACCATGCTGCCCGCGCTGGCTGTCCTCGCGTTCGGCCTGCCGGTGACCCTCACGCTCGTCGTCTCTCAGGTGGTGCTGTCCTTCGGCATCCCGTTCGCACTCGTGCCGTTGACCATGCTCAGCCGGCGCGCCGACATCATGGGCGCCTTCGTCAACCGGCGGTCGGTCACCGTCCTGATGTCAGCGGTGGCCACGGTGATCATCCTGCTCAACGGCTACCTGCTCTACGCAACCGTCCTGCGCTGAAGACCACGGCCGTCCCCCGGTCGCGCCACCCTCCTGAGGAGCACATGAGCATGTCCGAGACTGCGAGCGCACCGACCTCGATCCGGCGGCTGGACACCAAGGACGCGATGCGTCTCGCGCGCCTGGTCATGGCCTACGACGACCTGCAGGCGGTCCTCCGGTGCTGCGAGCGCCTGATGATCATGCTCGATGACGGCGGGAACGGACCCGACGACGTCGGGGTGGAAGCGCTCTGGACGTTGGCGCTGCTGTCCTACGCCCGCGCCTTCGCCGACGGCGAGGGCGGGGCAGCTCTCACCACGAAGGACCTCGTCGGGTCCGACGACGACGGCAACGTCCTGCTCTGGCACCGGACGCTGCTGCACCTGCGCGACCAGCATGCCGACCAGAGCCGTAACCCCCGCGAGAGCTACACGGTGGGGATCGCGCAGGGCCCGTCGGGCGCGGTCAACGCGGTGGCAGTGACCTCCGTGCGCGCGCCACTGGTCGACAAGGCCGCAGTCCGCCAGGCAGGGGCGATCGCCTTCCCACTGTGCGCGGTGCTGGACGAGCGGATCGACCCGCTCCAGAAGGAGATCCTCGCCGACATGCGGGACATCGCCCGCGAGCAGTTGGACCGCTTGGACCTCGTCGAGGTGGCAGCGGTGCCCTGAGAGCTGCCGGCTGGACCCGGCATTCACAGGTCGGGTGGCGGACGACTGGCTGGACGCCGCATCTTGCGGATGGCTTGCGCATTCCTCGCGGGCCGCCTGCGGTTGACCGTGCACCGTCGTTGCTGTCGCCAGGGCGGAACCGCCGCCGGGGCACCAGCTCGGGGAGCACGACCGTGACCACCATCGACGGCACGACCACGATCCGTCGCCACTCCGCCGTCACGATCGTCGGCGCCATCACCGCCGTGGGTGCCGCCGTCGCGGTGGCCGGTCTGGGCACGTTCGGTGGCTTCACCGACAGCACCAGCCCCGTCGGCACGAAGGTCGACACCGGCGTGCTGTCCATCGACGTGAGCGCGCCCGGGGGCTCGACTGCGCTCCCGTTCGGCGGCGGCCTGCTGCTCGCCGGTGACTCGCGCACCCACCGGATCGACCTGGTCAACGACGGGACGACGGCGCTCAGCTCGGTCACCCTGAAGTCCTGGGCGACCTCCTCCAGCGTCCTCGACAGTGACCCGGTGAACGGCCTCCAGTTGACCGTCGAGTCCTGCTCGGTGTCCTGGGTGGACACCGGATCGGACTTCTCCTGCTCCGGCAGCGAGCGCAGCTTCTATGCCGGCCCGATCGTCGCGACCAACCAGCCTCTGGCGGGTGCGGCCAGTCTGGTTGCCGGGGGAACCGACCACCTCCTGCTGACGGCCACGCTGCCCACCAGTGCGACCGGCGACGCCTTCGAGGGAGCCGAGAGCGGACTCAACTTCATGTTCACCGGCGCTCAGCGCAGTGGTGGCGCGCGCTGACTCCACCGTTCATGGCGGTGGCCCCTCCGATCGAGCTGATCGGAGGGGCCGCCGCCGTTCTGTCGGGTCGTCATGGGCAGACGGGCAGGTTGGGCAGGAGCTTCTGTCCGAGCGGACCCAGCAGGGTGCACGTCACCCCGGGGACCAGTTCTTCCACCGGAGGGGGCGTCACAACAGGCGGGGCCGTCACCGGCGGAGCCGTCACTGGTGGAGCGGGGAGTGGAACCGCCGGTGCTGCCGGAGCGGGACCCGAGCCGGAGCCGGAGCCGGACGGCGAGCCGGAGCCTCCCGAACCAGAACCTCCCGAACCCCCGCCTTGCGCCGGCACTGAGGACGGCTGCGATCCGGAGCCACCGGTGCCTCCGGCCGGTGCTGCGGGGCCGCCGGCGCCGTTGTCCGCCGGGGCGCCGGACCCTGCCGGCGCCGCGCCGGAGGAGGCGGTCTGCCCCGTCGTGGGCCCGGACGCGGGGGTCATGTCCCTGGCGCCGATGGCCGGGCCGGGTGCCGCGGGGCCGCCGAAGTACCCCGTACCGCCGTAGGACCCCGGCGTCGGAATCGCGCCTGTCGTGTTGCCGACGAGCGGGATGTCGGCGACCGCAATCCCGGCGGCGTACGCCCGGGCCAGCGCGAGGACCTCGTTGACGTAGCTGTCCGAGTGGTTGTAGGCCATGACCGCCTTGCGCAGTCCGGCGTCGGTGCGCAGATCGCCGCCGGCCACGCACAGGTAATGGGCCGCCCCGAGGGCCGCGTCGTTGATGTTGAACGGGTCGGCCGTCCCCGTGCCGTCGGCGTCGACCCCGTAGGCGCGCCAGGTGGCCGGGATGAACTGCATCGGGCCGACGGCGCGGTCGTAGGTGCTGTCGCCGTCCCAGCTCCCGCCGTCGGTGTCGCGGATGAAGGCGAACTGCGCGCCGTCCAGCGGTGGCCCCATGATGCGCGGCGTCGACGTTCCGTCGAAGTTGAGGACGGCGCCACGGAAGCGGCCGTGGTTGGTCTCGACGCGGCCGATCCCGGCCAGCAGCGACCAGTCGATGCCGCAGGACGGCTCCGCGGTGCCCATGCGTGCGGCCGCGACGCGGTAGGCGTTGAGCGCGACGTTCGGGATGCCGTTGGCGGCCAGCCCGCTGATCACCGAGGGGGCGATGGGCTGCTGGTCACCGACCTGTTCCGGGGCGCCGGCCAGGACGATCGACCCGGTCGGCGCGCCGGAGGACAGGAAGGAGATCGTCGCCGCCGACGTCAGACCCATCGGGAGCGAGGTGTCACTGACCTCCGCGAGGACGACGGGCTCGTGTGGTCCGGGTGGGGGAACGACCAGTGCGCCGAGAGCGGCTACGGCGACGAGGACGGGCCACCGACGACGACGCCGGAACCGGTGTTCCGGCGCGCTTTCCGGAGGGACGGCGGGCCGACCGCGCTGCTTCACCTCGGTCGAGGGAGCGCCTTCCGGGGGAACGTCCCGCTGCTGAGGCTGATCGAACAGAACCATCGACTGCCGCACTCCTGAGGAGAACTGGTGGCTGTACCTGTAACCCCCGCTACCGGTAAGCCGCGTCTACCCGGCCCGTCGGCGCGCCAATCGGAGCGACTTCGGACGGGCCTGATCCGCAATTCCCGATGTCCACCTGCCGCGGAGGAGTGGTGGCGCGCACCCGCGGGCGGTGGAGCGTCGAGCCGCCGACGGGTCCGGAAGCGCGCCGAATGCCTCCGGAGCGACCCGCGTGGGCGCGCCCGGCAGGGATCGAACCTGCGACCAAGTGCTTAGAAGGCACCTGCTCTATCCACTGAGCTACGGGCGCTCGACTGCCGATCATCGCATCGCCTACCGGCACGGGGGTGCACGGCCGGGGACCGGTCACGCGGCGGAGTGAGCGCGCCAGGTCGTCGTCCACAGGGCGCCGGGCCGTCCACAGATTCCTCATGGGGCCGCAGCGGCCGGGCCATCTCGCTCAAGGTCGTCGGCACACCGGCAGCGAGCCGGTCGCGCCCCGAGGCGCCGCAGACCCGAGGAGCACCATGAACGACACCATCACCACCGTCGTCGGCAACGTCGTCGACTCACCGCGCCGCGTCACGCTGGAACACGGCGCGG
>JAOPUS010000243.1 GCA_025963345.1 Blastococcus sp.
ACGGCACGTCCTGCTGGCCCTCGTCGAGCGGGGCGCCGAGGGAGTGCATGGCCGGCACGAACGGCCGGTCGTCGCCCATGGCCTCGAGGACGTAGCTGCCGATACGGGCCATGACCCGCATGGAGACGACGACGTACTCCGAGTCGGTCAGCTCCACGCCGAACATCGGGTTCTCGGCCTCGACCGGGCCCATGCAGAACGGGATGACGTACATGGTCCGGCCGCGCATGCACCCCCGGTACAGCCCGGTCATGACCGACTTCATCTCGGCCGGTTCCATCCAGTTGTTGGTGGGACCGGCGTCGGCCTCGTCGACCGAGCAGATGTAGGTGCGGTCCTCGACCCGGGCGACGTCACGGGGATCGGAGGCGCACCAGAAGGAGTTGGGCTTCGCGTCCAGGCGGCGGAAGGTGCCGGCCTCGACCAGCTTCCCGGTGAGCCGCTCCCACTCCTCGTCGCTGCCGTTTACCCAGACCACCTGGTCCGGCGTCGTCAGCTCGGCCATCTCCTGCACCCAGGCCAGGAGCTGGGCGTGAGTGGTGGGGGCGTTGTCGAGACCGGGGGTGGCCACGGAAGTCACGGCGTCTCCATCCTCTGAAATAGCCGGGGCGGAGTTGTGCACCGGCACTGGTGCGAACGCGACCCGGACGTCGCCATGAGGCAACGATCCGGGTCGGGTCAGGTTACCGGCGGACCGCCGTGCTGTAACCGTGAGAGATGTTACGTCTAGGACGTCTGGTTCTCAGGTCGGAAGACCCTGGTCCACGGGCACCTTCCAGACGGGCACCTTCCAGCGTGTTGTTCCCGGTTCCGGGGGCCTGCAGGACGCCGGGAGCCCGAGGAACACCCCAGGAGCGGCGCCCGGTCCCACCCTGCTCGTCGCGATCGCCTCGGCTCAACCCGCCAGCTCCCCGGCGGCCGGCTCCCCGTCCGCGAGCAGGGCCACGAGCTCCCGGCGGGTGGGGTCGGCCAGAGCAGCGAGCGCCTCCACCACGCCAGGGTTTCCGTCGTACCCGCCGGGGCATGCGCTCGGCATGACCGTGACCGATCCAGATGTGCCCGATCCGCTGAACGATCCCCGCACCACTCAGGCCGACCCCGGGGCCTACGGCCAGGGCGCCGACCTGGCCTCGGGCGAGGACGACCCCGCGGCCACCGGCGAGGAAGAACTGACCACGGGCAGGGACGACGCCGACGACGCCGGCGGCGGTGACGTCACTGGCGGCGCCTTCTCGGAGGCGCCGCCAAAAGCCTGACCCGCATGTGACGGATCGGTCCGTGCCGGGTAGCTCCTCGGGGTTCCACCCGCTGCTGGATACCGAGGAGGACGCAATGGCCACCGGTGAGACCGGATTCGCCGACGTCACCTACGACCTGATCTCCGTGCAGTACCACTCGCTCAAGGCCGGGCACGACTACGGCCAGTACGTCCGCGACGCCGAGAACGCGAACCTTGACGACCTCGCGAGCTTCTTCCGCGAGGTCATGGACCAGGACTCGCAGCGCGCCAAGCGCTGCCACGAGTTCCTCGGCCGCCTGCAGGGCACCGAGCACGGAGGCCCCGCCACGCAGTGAAAGGACCCCTCCCGCATCCCCTCGCACGCTCGGGGAGGCCCCGGAGGGGGCCGCACGGCACGATGACCACGTGATCAAGACACCGCTGACCCGCTGGTTCGACCTGTCGACGCCGATCATCGGCGCACCGATGGCGGGCGTGGCCGGCGGGGCCCTCGCGCGGGCGGTCTCGCTCGGCGGCGGCCTGGGGATGATCGGGGTCAGCGGGGCCACCACGGCGGAGTTCCTGACCGAGCAGTGCGCGGTGCCCGCCGAGGCCGAGGTGCCGTTCGGCGTCGGGCTCATGGCGTGGGTGCTCGACGACCGGCCGGACCTGCTCGGGGCGACGATCGCCGCGCAGCCCAGCCTGGTGTCAGTCTCCTTCGGCGACCCCGAGCCCTGGGTGGGTCCCCTGCACGACGCGGGCATCGCGGTCGCCGCGCAGGTGAACACGGTCGCCGACGTGGGCCGGGCCGTGGACGCGGGTGTCGACGTCCTGGTCGCCCAGGGCACCGAGGCCGGCGGGCATACCGGCCGGCGGGCCACCCTCCCGCTGCTGCAGGAGGTCCTCACGCTGACCGACCGCCCGGTGGTCGCCGCGGGGGGCATCGCGACAGGGGCCGGGATGGCGGCGGTTCTCGCGGCGGGCGCCGCCGGCGTCTGGATCGGGACCCCCCTGCTCGCCTGCCCCGAGGCGCTGAACTCCGCCGCGGCCCGAGCCCGCGTGCAGGCGGCCGCGGGCGACGACACGGTGCTGACCCGGGCCTTCGACGTCGCCCAGCGGCTGGCCTGGCCGGAGCGCTGGCCCGGGCGGGCGCTGACCAACGGGTTCAGCCGGACCTGGCACGGCCGGGAGGATGAACTGGCCCGCAACCTGGAGGCCTGCCACCGGGTGGTCGAGGCCCGACGCACCGACGACCTCGACCAGGCACCGCTCTACGCGGGCGAGTCGGTCGGACTGGTCACGAGCGAGCGGTCGGCGACCGACGTCGTCCGGGACCTGGACGCTGCCGCGGAGAAGACGCTCCGGGCGGTGTCGCGCCTGCTGGGTTAGATCGCGCAGCTGTCGTCGGCGCAGCCCTCGGCGGCGGGCACGGTGATCAGCGGGTTCGCCTCGGCCCAGGCGCGCTCCAGGATCTGGAGCAGCAGCTCGGCGGGCTGGGCGCCCGCCGCGCCGTACTTGCGGTCGACGACGAAGAACGGGACGCCGGTCGCGCCGAGGGCCTGCGCGGTGGCGCCGTCCTCGCGGACGGCGGCCAGGTAGCGCCGGTCGGCAAGTGCCTCTCGTGCCTCGGTCTCGTCCACGCCGACCTCCGCGCCGAGCGCCACCAGGGAGTCGACGTCGAAGACCGAGCGCCCCTCCTCGAAGTGGGCGTGCAGGAGTCGCTCCTTGAGCTGGTTGCGCAGCCCGTGCTCCGCGGCCAGGTGCAGCATCTCGTGGGCCGGCAGAGTGTTCCCGCTGATGCCGTCTGCCAGGTGGTACTCCAGGCCCTCACCGGCGGCGACCTGCTCGACCTGCTCCATCATCGGCCGCATCTCGTCCACGCTGCGGCCGTACTTCGCGGCCAGGGCCGGCAGCGTCGGGTGGGTCTCACCCTCGGGGACGCTCGGGTCGAGCTGGAAGGAGCGCCAGACCACCTCGACCTGGTCCCGGTGGGGGAACTTCTCGAGGGCGCTCTCCAACCGGCGCTTGCCGATGTAGCACCACGGACACACGACGTCGGACCAGACCTCTACCTGCATGCCGAGCCCAACTTCGGTGAGCCTTCAAGCATTCCGGGCTCACCCGGCCGGTGGACGGTGCGCCTGGGCTCGCGCCCGCCCGTCCCCCGCGGTCGGGTCCAGGAAGACGTATCGAACACCCTCGTGCCGCTCGACCAGGCGCCGCTCCGCCTCGTCGGCGACCCGCTCGATGTCGCCGGCGCTCGCGTCGTCGTCGAAGTCCACCTTCGCCGCGACCAGGAGCTGGGCCGGGCCGATGACGGAGGTGAGGAGGAACGGCACGTCGACGACGTGGTCGAGGGCAGCGATCTCGGCCTTGAGTTCCGCCTGTATCCGCGGCGAGACCGACTGCCCGATCAGCAGCGAGACGTTCGCCCGCGCGAGCACCGTGGCCACGACGATCAGGAGGAGGCCGATGACGACGGCCGACAGGCCGTCCCACAGCGGGTCGCCGGTCACGTGCTCCAGGAACAGGCCCAGCGCGGCGAGCACCAGCCCGACGAGGGCCGCACTGTCCTCGAAGGTGACGGCCTTGACCGTGGTGTCCGTCGTGCCGGACAGGTATTCACCCGACGTCACCCGCCACTTGCGCGCCGAGCCGCGGACCTGCCGGACCGCCTTCATCAGCGAGCTCGCCTCGAGCACGAAGGAGACCGCCAGCACGACGTAGGAGATCAGCGGATCGCCCTGCTCCTCTCCGCCGAGGATCGTCTGCACGCCCTGCACGATCGAGAAGCCGGCCCCGACGCCGAACGTGGCCAGGGCGGCGAGGAACGCCCAGAAGTAGGTCTCACGGCCGTAGCCGAACGGGTGCCTGGCGTCCGGCGCCCGGTCGCCACGCTTGAGCGCGACGAACAGCAGCACCTCGGTGACCGTGTCGGCGACGGAGTGAGCAGACTCCGACAGCATCGCGGAGGAATGGCTGATCAGGCCACCGATCAGCTTCGCGACGGCGATCGCCAGGTTCACGACCCCGGCGAGGATGACCGTGCCGGTCGACTCACCCCCCGACGACTGTTCCGACTCCGTCATGGGACCGCGGGTGCCCCGCGCGCCGGGCTGCTAACCGGCATCAACGGTGTCGAGACGAGTGGGGCCCGCAGGACCGCAGTGTTATCGCACGCCGACGAGGTCGACGACGAAGACCAGGGTGGCGCCGGGCTTGATGACGCCGCCCGCGCCACGCTCGCCGTAGGCCTTGTGCGACGGGATGGTCAGCCGACGGCGGCCGCCGACCTTCATGCCGGCGATGCCCTCGTCCCAGCCCTGGATGACCATGCCCACGCCCAGCCGGAACTCCAGCGGGTCACCGCGGTCCCAGGAAGCGTCGAACTGCTCGCCGCCCTCGTGCGTGACGCCTACGTAGTGCGCGCTCACCAGGCTGCCGGCAGTCGCCTCGGGTCCGTCGCCGATGACGATGTCCTCGGTCACGAGGTCGTCCGGCGCCGGTCCGGTGGGGGGCTCGACGTCCGGTCGGCTCAGCTCGGCCACAGTTCTCCCTCCTGCGCCGGGACGATCCCGGCGCCTGCATCTGAACGACGCGGCCCCATCAAAGCAGCGCCCCGCGACGCCCGTCCGGGCTAGTGTCCGGACGCATGCTGGACCACCTGGCACTGCAGTGCGCGGACGTCGACGCCGCGGCCGACTTCTACATCCGGGTGTTCGCGCCCTGCGGGCTCCGCGAGGCCATGCGCTTCGGCGCCGTCGTCGGGCTCAGCGGCCCGGACGGGTTCCCGAAGCTGTGGCTCGGACCGATCGAGGGCGCGGGCAACCGTCCGGTGCACCTCGCGCTCACGGCCCCGTCCCGTCAGGCCGTGGACGACGTCTTCGCCGCGGCGCAGGCGTCGGGGACGGAGATCCTGCACGAGCCTCGGGTCTGGCCGGAGTACCACCAGGGCTACTACGGGGTGTTCTTCCGCGATCCCGACGGCAACAACGTCGAGGCCGTGCACCACACGTTCTCTGCCTGATGGAGCCGCAGAACGCTCCCTGGTGGACCCGCTCCGTCGTCTACCAGATCTATCCCCGCTCGTTCATGGACTCCGACGGCGACGGCGTCGGTGACCTGGGCGGCGTCCTGCAGCGGCTGGACCACCTGGCCGACCTGGGCGTCGACGTCCTGTGGCTCTCGCCGGTCTATCCCTCGCCGCAGGCCGACAACGGCTACGACATCAGCGACTATCAGGACATCGACCCGCTCTTCGGCACGCTGGCCCAGCTCGACGAGCTGATCGCCGAGCTGCACCGTCGCGGGATGCGGCTGGTGATGGACCTCGTCGTCAACCACACCAGCGACGAGCACCCGTGGTTCCTGGAGAGCAGAGCGTCCCGGACGTCAGCCAAGCGGGACTGGTACTGGTGGCGGCCGCCCCGGGGAGGGATGGCCGGCGGCGACCCGGGTGCCGAGCCGACCAACTGGCAGTCGTTCTTCTCCGGCCCGACCTGGGAGTACGACGAGGCCAGCGGCGAGTACTACCTGCATCTTTTCGACCGCGAACAGCCCGACCTCAACTGGGAGAACCCCGAGGTCCGGCAGGCGGTGTACGCGATGATGCGGTGGTGGCTCGACCGTGGGATCGACGGTTTCCGCATGGACGTCATCAACATGATCTCCAAGGACGTCACCCCGGACGGGCACCTGCACGACGGCCCGCCGCAGCCAGGGTCGGCCCTGGGCGACGGCTCGGCGTCCTACCTGTGCGGCCCCCGGATCCACGAGTTCCTCCAGGAGATGCACCGCGAGGTGTTCGCCGGGCGACCGGACGCCCTGCTCACCGTCGGGGAGATGCCGGGCGTCACCATCGAGCAGGCACGGCTGTTCACCGACCCGGCCCGCGCCGAGGTGGACATGGTCTTCCAATTCGAGCACGTCGGCCTCGACCAGGGCAGCTCGAAGTGGGATCTCCGCCCGCTGAAGATGCGCGACCTCAAGGCCTCGCTGGGGCGCTGGCAGGCCGGGCTGGCCGACGTCGGCTGGAACTCCCTCTACTGGGACAACCACGACCAGCCACGTGCGGTCTCCCGGTTCGGCGACGACTCCCCCGCCTTCCGGCGCGACTCCGCGACCTGCCTGGCCACCCTGCTGCACCTGCACCGCGGAACGCCGTACGTCTACCAGGGCGAGGAGATCGGCATGGCGAACTTCCCGTTCGCCGGTGTCGACGACTTCCGGGACCTCGAGTCGGTCAACCACTTCGCCACCGCGATGGTCGCCGGGGAGGACCCGACCGCCGTCCTCGCGGCGCTGCGGCGGATGAGCCGCGACAACGCCCGTACGCCGGTGCAGTGGGACGCGTCGCCCTCTGCCGGCTTCACCACGGGGACGCCGTGGCTGCCGGTCAACCCCGACCACGTCGAGTGGAACGCCGCCGCCCAGCGCGACGACCCGACATCCGTCCTCGCCCACTACCGGCGGTTGATCGCGCTCCGGCACGAGAACCCGGTGGTCGCGCTGGGCGAGTTC
>JAOPUS010000262.1 GCA_025963345.1 Blastococcus sp.
TGGGGACCTGCCCGTCGCCGCGTGCGGGTGGGGGGTCGGTCGGCAGAATATTAGGGCCGGAGCGGGGCCCTAGATGGCACCGTCGTCCAGTGCGGCGCGTCCCAGCTCCACGCAGGGGTCGATGCGCTCGGCGTAACCCGAGGTGTCCTTGCCCGCCATGGCACCCGCAGCAGAGCGGGCCACGATCCCCGCCATGATGGCGGCGAACTTGAAGAAGGCGAAGCCGACGTACCAGTGGAGGTCCGACAGGTCCGCGCCGGTGCGCTTGGAGTACCGCTCCGCGACCTCGCGCCGGGTGGGGAACCCGGGGAGCGTGGTGACCGGGCTCAGGGTCGAGGCGCGCTCCTCGCCCGCCTCCGGCCAGTAGACGAACAACATCCCGAGGTCGGTGAGCGGGTCGCCGAGCGTGGACATCTCCCAGTCCAGGACCGCCTTGATGCGCCCCGGCGTCGCGGGGTCGAGCAGGCAGTTGTCGAGCCGGTAGTCGCCGTGGACGATGCTCGACCGCTGCGTTGCCGGCACCGTCTCGGCGAGCCGGGCGGCCAGGGCGTCGAGGCCGGGCCGGTCGCGGTCGCGGGTGGCGTCCCACTGCTTGGTCCAGCGGCGCACCTGGCGGGCGGCGAAGCCCTCGGGCCGCCCGAACTCCGACAGACCGACCGCGTCGTAGTCGACCGAGTGGAGGTCGGCCAGCACGTCGACCAGGCCCTCGCCCACGGCGCGGCGCTGGTCGGGCTCGTCGGCGTAGCCGGGCGGGAACTCGCCGACGACGTGGATCCCCTGTACCCGCTCCATCACGTAGAACGGCGCGCCGAGCACCGCGGTGTCGGTGCACAGGTGCAGCGTCCGTGGCACGGGCACGGGGGTCGGCTCGAGCGCGGAGATCACCCGGTGCTCCCGGACCATGTCGTGCGCGGTGGCCAGCACGGCCCCCGTCGGCGGCCGGCGCAGGATGACCGCGTCGTCCGCGGAGCCGTCGTCGGGGGTCACCACGTACGTGAGGTTGGACATACCCGCGGCGATCAGTTCGATGTCCACCGAGCGCCAGCGCTCGTCGTTCAGCGCGGAGGCCAGGTACGGGCCCACGACGGTCGGATCAGCACCCACGGGAGTCGCCACGGCGGCAGGGTAACCTCTGGCGCTCCGCGGCCCCGGCGCCCGGAGCGGTCCGGTGCCGAGCCTCTTCACGGAGGCGGGCACAAACCGGGACCGCGCGGCGTTGGGGGGCCTGCTGGTCCTTTCCCGCCCGTCGTCCTCCCGGGCGACGGGAGGGGCCGGGCCGGTCAGGAACGGCCGACCCCCGCCCCGCGGGAGACAGGCACCACCGGTATCGGGAGCCCCAGCAGCGGGCCCCCGGTTCCCTGATCCACCGGTCGCCACCGCGACCGGCCACGACGACGGCGCAGACCCCGTGCCTTCGTCAGACGAGCGGGCACGACGCCCGCTAGAACCCCGGAGGAGGGGCACCCCATGGCCACCGACTACGACGCCCCGCGCCGCAACGAAGCCGACGAACTCGGCGAGGACTCCCTCGAGGAGCTCAAGGCGCGGCGGGCCGAGGCGCAGTCCGCATCGGTCGACGTCGACGAGACCGACTTCAACGAGAACCTCGAGCTCCCTGGCGCCGACCTGTCCGGCGAGGAGCTCACCGTCCGCGTGCTGCCCAAGCAGGAGGACGAGTTCACCTGCTCGCGCTGCTTCCTCGTGCAGCACCGCAGCCGGCTCGCCTCGACCCGCGGCGACCAGATGCTCTGCCGCGACTGCGCCTGATCGCGACGGGGTACCGCTGACGAGGCGGACGACGGAAGGGGACCGATGACCGAGAACGGCTCCCGGACCGGCGCGGCGCGGGACGTCCCGCCGCCGCGTCCGGTTCCTCCGACGACGTCGACCGCGCCGGTCGAGGAGATCGGCCTGGCCCGCGCCGCCCGCGCGGTGGCCGACGCCGTCGCGGGGCTCATCGGTCCGGCCGACAGCTCACCCGCCGGGGAGGGACGCCGCTCCGCCGCCTCGGGCCTGCGGGACGTGATCGGCGGTGTCGTCGGGGCCGTCGCCGGCGCGTTCGCGCCCAGCCGCGACGAGCCGGCTCCGGCGGCACCTGCCGCCGACGCCACCAACGGGGATCGTTCTCCCGGGGCCCTGCTGGGGGACCTGCTGACCGCGGCCGCCCCACGGCTGCCGATCCGTGACGCGGCCCGGCTGCGGCAGGCCCACCCGGGTGCCTCGGACGCCACGATCGCCGAGGCGCTCGTGGCGCGCACCGCCCGACTGACCGCCGGCATCGGCGCGGCCGCCGGCGGCCTCGCGGCCGCACACTGGTTCGCGCCGCCGTCGCTGCTCGCCCTGCCGCTGGAGTTCGGCGCGGAGACCGTGCTGATCGCCGGTGTCGAGGTCGTTCTCATCGGGGAACTGCACGAGCTCTACGGGCGCCCGGCAACCGGCGACGCCCGAACCCGCGCGACCGCCTACCTGGCGAGCTGGTCCGCTCAGCGCTCGGTCGACGGCGCGGTCTTCGCCGGACTGGGCGCGCTGCTCGGCGGTGCCGGGATGCGGGCACTGCCCCGCCGGCTCACGCGGAGGTTCGCCGGCGCGGTGCCGAGCGCGGCTCCGTTCCTCATCGGTGCGGCGATCGCCGGGCGGGGGAACCGCCACGCCACCGAGACCCTCGCCGAGCGGGTGCTGACCGATCTCCGGGCCGCCCGCGACGTCGGCCCGGCTCCTGGATCACCGGGCTCCTGAGCAGAGCGCCCGGACAGTCGTGCACGCCGCCGCCGCGGGCGCGGCTAGGGTCGCCGACGTGCCCGATACGCCCGAGTTGGACGTGCCCGTCCGGCTGACCTCCGCCGACGCCGTCCCGCCCCGGTACGCGCTGCCCGGCGATGCCGGGGCCGACCTGTCCGTGGCCGAGGACGTCGAGCTCGCGCCCTTCCAGCGGGCGCTCGTCGGCACCGGTGTCGCCGTCGCCATCCCGGAGGGGTACGCCGGGTTCGTGCACCCGCGTTCGGGCCTGGCCCACCGGCTCGGACTGAGCCTGGTGAACGCGCCGGGCACGATCGACGCGGGCTACCGCGGCGAGATCAAGGTGAACCTCATCAACCTCGACCCCACGACGCCGCTCACCCTGCGCCGCGGCGACCGGGTCGCCCAACTCGTCGTGCAGCCCGTGGTGCGGGCGCGTTTCCTGCCGGTGGAGGAGCTCCCCGGCTCCGAACGCGGGCACGCGGGACACGGCTCCACCGGCGGTCACGGGCCGACCGCACCAGCAGTTCTCGAAGGGCGGGTCTGACATGCCGTTGGGACGGCGGCGCAACCGGATCGACCGCAGTCTGCGGGAGCGGGGCGTCCCCCCGGACCCGCAGCACCGTGAGCGCGAGGTGGACGCCACCTCCGGCCCCTGGGACGAGGCGGACGCACCGGAGGACGGACTCGCCCGCATCGACCTCGGGTCGCTGCGGCTGCCGGCCATGCCCGGGATGGATCTGCGGGTCGAGCTCAACGCCCAGCAGAAGGTGATCGCCGCGACGCTGCGCGAGGGTGAGTCGTTCCTGCAGGTCTCGGTGTTCGCCGCGCCGCGGGCCGGCGGCATCTGGGACAGCGTCCGGGAGGACCTCGCGAAGAGCGCCTCGGGCCAGGGCGGTTCCCTGCGTGAGGTGGAGGGCCCGTTCGGCGCGGAGCTCGCCGGCTCGATCGTCGCCACCCCGCCGGCCACGCCCGGCCAGCCCGCGCCACAGCCGGTGCGCCGTCCGGCTCGTTTCCTGGGCGTCGACGGCCCGCGCTGGTTCCTCCGGGGCATGATCAGCGGCCCCGCGGCCGGGAGCCCGGAGGCGGCCGCCGCGCTGGAGGAGGCGTTCCGCGCCATCGTCGTCGTCCGTGGCACCGAGCCCATGCCGGTCCGGGAACAGCTGCCCCTGACGCTGCCGGCAGAGGCTGCCGCACAGTTGGCGCGACAGCAGCAGGCGGCTGCACAACCCCCGCCGGGCAACACCGCTCCCGGCGCCTGACCGCCGTACGCTGGAGACGTGACCGAGACCCGTTCCACCGGCTGGTTGTCGCGGACGCTGCAGCGTCTCACCGCGGACGACCAGACGATCGACGCCCAGGAACTGCGCGCCGAGTCCGTCAGCGCCGGGTGTGAGCCGGTGAGCTCCTGCCGGAAGGGCGCTGTCGTGACGGTGACCGGTCGTCTCAAGTCGGTGGTCTACACGCCCCGCGAGACCGTGCCCACCCTGGAGGCGGAGCTGTTCGACGGCTCCGGCTCGGTGACGCTCGTCTGGCTCGGCCGACGGCGGATCCCGGGCATCGAGCCCGGTCGCACGGTGACCGCCCGTGGCCGGTTCGCAGCGGTGGAGGGCAAGCGGGTCATCTACAACCCCTGGTACGAGCTCGGCGCCGGCTGACCCGCCGCCGACCGTGGACACGACCGGGCGGAGCAACCCGGGAACCGAGGGGCGGGGGAGGCACTGGTGGGCACATCGGACGACGAGGGCCCGGACGCGGTGAAGGTCGCTGCGGACAGCCCGCCGGGACTCACCTTCGACCGCCACCTCGTGCTCGAGCAGCTCGGCGGCTGGCGCGGCATGCTGGACGCGACCCTGCCGACGCTGGCCTTCATCGTGGCCAACGCGGTGAACGGGCTGCGGACCGGCATCTGGGCCGCCCTGGGGGCGGCCTTCCTGGTGTTCGTCCTCCGGCTCGTGCGCCGGGAGAGCGTGCAGCAGGCCGTCAGCGGCCTCTTCGCCGTCGGCATCGCGGTGGCCATCGCCGCCGCCTCCGGTCAGGCGCGCGACTTCTTCGTCCTCGGCATCGTGCGCAACGCCGTCATCGGCGTGGTCCTGCTCGGGTCCATCGCGGTGCGCCGCCCGCTGGTCGGGGTGATCGCAGAGTTCCTCGCGCCGAGCCATCTCGGTGCCATGGCGTCGCACTCCGTGCCCGGGTTGCGCGGCCGGCTGGACCGGGCGCGCGCCGCGCTGCACCACGAGGTGCCCGGCGACCCGCCGGTCGACCCGGCCACCGGCCGCCGCGGCCCCGACCCCGTCCCCGCCCGGCCCTGGCGCGAGGACCCGCGCCTGGTGCGCGCCTACAGCTGGCTGACCGTCCTCTGGGGGGTCACGTTCCTGCTCCGCGTCCTCGTCCAGGGTCTGCTGTACCAGGCCAACGAGGTCGGGCTGCTGGGTACCACGTCCCTGGTGCTCGGGCTGCCGCTGACGGCGGTCGACATCGTGGTGACGCTGTGGGTCGTGGCCCGCATGCACCGGCACCGGTGCCCCCCGATGACCGGCGTCGCGCCCGCACCGGTCGTCGGCGACGTCCGGTCCGATCCCGCCGGCTGACGCCAGGGCGGCGGGCGGAAGCCTCAGCCGCGCCCGGCGGCCGTCTCGGGCGCGAGAACCGACTTCAGCTGCTCCTCGACGTCGGCGTGGGTGACGAACAGCAGCTCGTCGCCGGCCTCCAGCGGCTCGTCGGCCGAGGGGTTGATGACCCGCTCGCCGCGGAGGATCGCGGTGAGCACCGTTTCGCGGGGGAGCGGCACGTCGCGGAGCGGCCGGCCCACCCACGGCGTGTCCTCGGCGAGCGTGATCTCGACCAGGTTCGCCGCCCCCTTGCGGAAGCTCATCAGCCGGACGACGTCGCCGACGGTCACCGCCTCCTCGACCAGGGCGGCGAGCACCCGGGGGGTCGAGACGGCGACGTCGACGCCCCAGGCGTCGGTGTAGAGCCACTCGTTGCGCGGGTCCTTCACCCGGGCGACCACCCGGTTGACCGCGAACTCGGTCTTGGCCAGCAGCGACACGACGAGGTTGGCCTTGTCGTCGCCCGTGGCCGCGACCACGACGTCGCAGGTGGCCAGCTGGGCCTCCTCGAGGGAGGTCACCTCGCAGGCGTCGGCCTGGACCCACTCCGCGCCCGGCACGGAGCGGGTGCGCACCTTGCGGCCGTCCTTCTCGATGAGCATCACCTGGTGCCCGTTGGCGAGCAGCTCTCCGGCGATGGAGCGGCCGACGGCGCCGGCTCCGACGATGGCAACGCGCATCAGTGCTCGCCTCCGTGGCGCGGCGTCTGCTCGACGACCTCGTGGACGCGGGTGGCGATCTCGTCGGTCACGGCGACCACCAGCTGGTCGCCGTCCTGGAGCACGCTGCCTGCCGTGGGCAGCTGGGCCTCGCCGAACCGGACCAGCCACGCGGCCCGGGCTCCGGAGGCCGACTCCAGCTCGGACAGCTTCCGGCCCACCCAGCCCTCGGTCACGGTGATCCGCATGAGCAGCACCTTCCCGGTCGGCTCGCGCCACAGTTCGCTCACCTTGACCGAGAGCAGCTCGCGCAGCAGCCGGTTGACCGTCCACGGCACCGTGGCCACGCTCGGGATGCCCATGCGCTCGTAGACCTCGGCCCGCTTGGAGTCATAGATCCGCGCGACGACGTGCTGGACGCCGAACGTCTCCCGCGCGACGCGGGCGCTGATGATGTTGGAGTTGTCGCCGCTGCTGACCGCGGCGAAGGCGCCCGCGGAGTCGATGCCGGCGTCCAGGAGCGTCTGCCGGTCGAAACCGAGCCCGGTGACCTGCCGGCCGGCGAACTCCGGGCCCAGCCGCCGGAAGGCCTCCGGGTCCTGGTCGATGACCGCGACGCTGTGCCCGACCTCTTCCAGCCGGCGGGCGATGGCAGAGCCGACGCGTCCGCAGCCCATCACGACCACGTGCACGAATGACTCCCCGCAGAGCTCGTCGCGCCGGCGCCGTCCGCCCGCGCGTACCGGCGCGAAGCTACACCCGGCGCGGCCGGGCCAGGCGCCGTGACCGCCGGCATCCCTCGCCCGAGCGGGGCGCGCCCCCTCGGAACGCCGCCCGCACCGGAGACGACCGTACGATCGCCGCCGTGCCCAGCCTGTCCGACCTCGGACAACTCCCGAAACGGCTCGTCCTCGGCCGCCCGGTCCGCAGCGACCGGGCCGGGGAGTCGTTGCTGCCCAAGCGGCTCGCGCTGCCCATCTTCGCCAGCGACGCGCTCTCCTCCGTGGCCTACGCCACCCAGGAGATCCTGATCATCCTGACGCTGGGCGGGGTGGCCTACCTCTACCTTGCGCCCTGGCTGGCGGCCGGGGTCGTCGTCCTGCTGATCACCGTGGTGCTCTCCTACCGGCAGGTCGTGTACGCCTACCCCTCCGGTGGCGGCGACTACGAGGTCGCCATGAAGAACCATGGACAGTTCCCTGCGCTCGTGGTGGCCAGCGCGCTCCTCACCGACTACGTACTGACCGTCGCGGTATCGGTCTCGTCGGGCACGGACAACATCATCTCGGCGTTCCCGTCGCTCAACCAGCACCGCGTGCTGATCGCGGTCGGGCTCGTGGCCCTGCTGGCGGCGGCCAACCTGCGGGGCCTGCGGGAGTCCGGGAAGACGTTCGCCGTCCCCACCTACCTGTTCGCCACCGGCATCATGGTCATGATCGTCACGGGTCTTGTGCGGCAGTTCTTCGGGACGCCGATCGTCGCCGAGAGCGCGCAGTACGACATCATCCCGGACTCTGGCCACGCCAACCTCACCGGCCTGGCCCTGCTGTTCTTCGCGCTGCGGGCCTTCGCCTCGGGCACCACCGCCCTGACTGGGATCGAGGCGGTCGCCAACGGCGTGCCGGCGTTCAAGCCACCCAAGAGCCGCAACGCCGCCATCACGCTGGCTCTGCTGGGTGGACTCGCGGCCACGATGTTCGCCGGCGTGACCGCGATGGCCCTCCTCGCGCACGTGCGGTACGTCGATCCCCTGCGCGCCTGCGCCCTCCAGGGCTTCCCCGACTGCGAGACCGCCCCGCAGCGCACGGTGATCGCCCAGCTGGCGGCGGCGACGTTCGGTGGCGACGGGTCGGTCGGCTTCTTCTACATCCAGGCGGCCACCGCTCTCGTCCTCGTCCTCGCCGCCAACACCGCCTTCAACGGTTTCCCCCTGCTGGGCTCGGTGCTGGCACAGGACCGCTTCCTGCCCCGTCAGCTGCACACCCGCGGGGACAAGCTCGTCTACAGCAACGGCATCCTGCTGCTCGCCGGGTTCGCGTGCCTGCTGATCTTCGCGTTCGACGCCGACGTCACCCGGCTGATCCAGCTCTACATCATCGGGGTCTTCACCAGCTTCAGCATCGGCCAGTGGGGCATGGTCCGGCACTGGAACCGCGAGATGCGCAACGAGCGCGATCCGCAGGCCCGGCGCCGGATGCGCCGCTCCCAGGTGATCAACGCCGTCGGCGGATCGCTGACCAGCGTCGTCCTGGTCATCATCGTGATCACCAAGTTCACCCACGGGGCCTGGCTGGTGCTCCTCGCCATGCCGCTGCTCTTCGGGCTGATGAAGGCCATCAACCGGCACTACGGCAACGTCGCCGCCCAGCTCGTCCCCGACAGTGACGCCCGGATGCTGCCCAGCAAGGTGCACGCGATCGTGCTCGTCTCCAAGGTGCACAAGCCGACCCTGCGGGCGCTGTCGTTCGCCCGGGCCACCCGGCCGGACCACCTGACCGCTCTGACGGTCAACGTGGACGACGCCGAGACACGCGCGCTCCAGACCGACTGGGAGCGCTACGACCTGCCGGTGCCGCTCACCGTGCTCGAGTCGCCGTACCGGGAGATCACCCGGCCGGTCGTCGAGTACGTGAGGGACATCCGCCGGGCCAGCCCCCGGGAGATCGTCGTGGTCTTCGTCCCGCAGTACGTGGTCGGCCACTGGTGGGAGAACATCCTGCACAACCAGAGCGCGCTGCGGCTGCGAGCACGGCTGCAGTTCCAGCCCGGGGTCATGATCACGACGGTGCCGTGGCAGCTGGAGAGCTCGGTCGGCCGCGATGACGACGGACCCGGCTCCGTGCCCGGCGCCCTCCGCAGGGGCTTCACCGACGACCAGTCCGACGCCACCCCCTATGGCTGAAAAAGGACCCCGTCCTCCCCACCCCTCGCGCGCTCGCGGCGGGACCAGGGACGGGGCCGCGCGGGGGTTGGGCTGGACCGGAACCGAGTTCGAGGTCACCGTCGGACCGGTCGCCCACGGGGGGCACTGCGTCGCGCGCCACGAGGGCCGGGTCGTCTTCGTCCGCCACTCGCTGCCCGGTGAGCGGGTGGTCGTGCGCGTGACCGAGGACCGCCACCCGGGCTTCTGCCGCGCCGACGCCGTCGAGATCCTCGAGGCCTCACCCGACCGGGTCGAGCGGCCCTGCCCCTACAGCGGCCCCGGTCTGTGCGGCGGCTGCGACTGGCAGCACGTGGCCCCGGACGCGCAGCGGCAGCTCAAGGCCGACGTCGTCCGTGAGCAGCTCGCCCGGCTGGCCGGGCTCGACGACGTCGACCTGACCGTCGAGGAACTCCCCGGGGGGCCGCTGCGGTGGCGCTCCCGCGCGAGGTTCGCCGTCGACCGGTCCGGTGCCGCCGGCCTGCGCCGGCACCGCTCGCACGACGTCGTCGTCCTCGACGACTGCCCGATCACCGTGGAGCCGGCCGCGCACGCCGTGCTGCACCAGCGCTGGCCCGGTGCCGGTGCCGTCGACGTGTCGGTGGACTCCACCGGTGCGGTGACGACGACGCGGCTGGACCGCCGCGGGCACCCGACGTCGAGCCGCGTCGTCCGGCCGGGCGGCGACCTCCCCGAGGAGCCCTCCGCGCGTGCCGAGCGCCACGCCGGCGGCCGCGACTGGGAGGTCGAGGGCACCGGTTTCTGGCAGGTGCACCCGGCGGCGGCCGACGCGCTGGTGGCTGCGGTCACCGGCTTCGCGGACGTGCGGGCGGGAGAGACGGTGCTGGACCTGTACGCGGGGGCGGGGCTGTTCGGGGGAGCGCTGGCGCCGGCTGCCGGGCCAGGCGGACGGGTGGTGTGCGTCGAGTCCGACGAGGCGGCGTGCGCCGCCGCCGACGCGAACCTCGCGGACCTGCCGCAGGCCGAGGTGTGGCAGGGCGACGTCGATGCCGAGGGGCTCGGCGAGCTCCTCGACGAACTCGGCACCGCACCGGACGTGGTGGTGCTCGACCCGCCGCGGGCCGGGGCCGGTCCGGCGGTGAGCCGGTTGCTCGCGGGGACCGGCGCACGGGCCGTCGTCTACGTGGCCTGCGATCCCGCGGCGCTGGCCAGGGACGTCGCCGCCTTCGCAGAGAGCGGGTACCGGCTCGCCGCGGTGCGGGCGTTCGACGCGTTCCCGATGACCGGCCACGTGGAGTGCGTCGCCCTGCTCGTCCCGGCGTGACCGGGCCATTCGTTACGGTCTCCTTGTGCCCACGTGGGAATACGCCTCCGTCATCACGGCCAACGACGCAGAGTCGCAGCGCGCCGGCGTCAGCATCAAGCTCCCCGGCGGACAGTCGGAACGCCAGCCCGGCGACACCAGTTCCGTGCTCAACCGCCTCGGCGCGGAGGGATGGGAGCTGGTGAGCTACCACTCCAGCGGCGCCGGAACCTGGGGATTCGAGCAGTTCTGGCTCAAGCGCCAGTCCTCGGACTGACCTAGGCTGACCCCCGGGCCGAGCCCGGGCCCGCGGCGCACATGGACCCCGGAGGGGCCTCATGGCGAGCCGATCGGTCGGTGCCCCGACGACCCGGGACGGTTCCCTCGACGCGCGGCAGCTGCTGTCCTGGCGCCGACTGTTCCTCTGTCTCGGTGTCGGTGCCGTCGTCGGCGCCACCGTGGCCGTGCTGGGCTCGCCGGAACTCACCGTCCTGGCCGGCTGGACGGTGGGCGCCGGGGTCCTGCTGTTCTGGGTGTGGCGCGTCTGCTGGGGGCAGGACGCCGCGGGCACCGAGGCGCTGGCCGAGCAGGAAGGCCGGACGCGGGCCACCGACAGTGCGGTCCTCGTCGCGGCGGTCGCCAGCCTGGGCGCGGTCGTCGTCGCGCTCGTCCGCTCCGGCAGCCAGGACGCCGGTGCCGTCGCGGCCGTCGTCCTGAGCCTGATCGTGGTCGTCCTGTCCTGGGCGCTGGTGAACACGGTGTTCGCGTTCAAGTACGCGCGGCTGTACTACATCGGCACCGACGGTGGTATCGACTTCAAGCAGCAGGAACCGCCGGCCTACAGCGACTTCGCCTACCTGGCCTTCACCGTCGGGATGGCCTTCGCCGTGTCGGAGACCGAGCCGGCCGCGACGTCGATCCGGAAGGTGGCGCTCGGGCATGCCCTGTTGTCCTACGCCTTCGGCACCGTCGTCCTCGCGGTCGCGGTGAACCTGGTGACCAACCTCGGCCGGTCCTGACGCTCACCCGGCCGGGGCAGACTGTCGGCGTGGACGCGACGACGCCCCCGGGCTGGCCGGAGCCGGTGCGGCCACCCGGCGCTCCCGACTGGGAGCGGACCGCGGTCGCCTGGCTGTTCGACCTGGTGCCGCCGGACTACCGCAGCCACGAGGTGCTGCGCCGGTACCCCGTCCTGCTGGCCCGCTTCGCCGGCGACCACGTCGCCGCCGGTCTGGCGGCGGCGCGCACGGGCTGGCGCACCGTGCGGGTGGAGTTGGCCGACCAGTTGCCGCCCGACGCCATCGAGGCGGCGATGGTCGCCTACGAGCGGGAGGGCGCCCGGCTGGCCGCTGCGGCCCGGGGCGTCGACGTCGTGGCGGGCGCGCTGCGGGGCGAGCGATGGGTGCCGCGCCTCTGACCCGGCCGGGGTGGGGGATCGTGCTCACCCGGACGGCCCGGGCCTGCGCGGTTACAGTGGGCCGGCGGCCACCGCCGTGCTCCCGACGGAGAGAGGACACCGCCGAGCCGTGCCGCTCCTGCGATCGCTCCGGGGTCCTGAGGACCTCCGTGCGCTGCCCCCCGAGCAGCTCCCCGCCCTGGCGGCGGAGATCCGCGACGCGCTGGTCTCCAGCGTCGCGAAGACCGGCGGCCACCTGGGCCCCAACCTCGGTTGCGTCGAGCTGACCATCGCCCTGCACCGGGTGTTCCGGTCCCCGCGTGAGCCGATCGTCTTCGACACCGGCCACCAGGCCTACGTGCACAAGATGCTCACCGGCCGGGTGGAGGGCTTCGAGCGGCTGCGCCAGCGGGGCGGGCTGTCCGGCTATCCCAGCCGCGCCGAGAGCGAGCACGACTGGGTGGAGAACAGTCACGCGTCGACGTCGCTGTCCTACGCCGACGGGCTGGCCAAGGCCTTCGCCGTCCGCGGTGACAAGCGCCCCGTCGTGGCCGTGATCGGTGACGGCGCGCTCACCGGCGGCATGGCGTGGGAGGCGCTGAACAACATCGCCGCGGCCGACGACCGCCCCGTCGTCATCGTGGTCAACGACAACGGCCGCTCCTACTCGCCCACGATCGGCGGGGTCGCCGACGCGCTGGCCACCCTCCGGCTGCGGCCGGGCTACGAGCAGGCTCTGGACGCCGTCCGGGCGGCGCTGCACCGCGCCCCGGTGGTCGGGTCGGCGCTCTACGACGCTCTGCACGCGATCAAGAAGGGCCTCAAGGACGTCCTCTCCCCGCAGGGGATGTTCGAGGACCTCGGGCTGAAGTACATCGGCCCGGTCGACGGCCACGACGTCAAGGCGATGGAGTCGGCACTACGCCGGGCCCGGTCCTTCGGCGGGCCGGTCATCGTGCACGCCGTCACGACCAAGGGCTTCGGCTACCCGCCGGCCGAGACCGACCAGATCGACGCCTGGCACGCCACCGGGATCTTCGACCCCGACAGCGGCGCCAGCGCCCGCAAGGCCGGGCTGGCCGCGTTCGCCGAGCGGTTCCCCGAGCGCACCTTCGACGTCGGCATCGCCGAGCAGCACGCGCTGACGTCCGCGGCCGGCCTGGGGATGGCCGGCCTGCATCCCGTGGTCGCCGTCTACTCGACCTTCCTCAACCGGG
>JAOPUS010000273.1 GCA_025963345.1 Blastococcus sp.
TGTTGATGCGCTCGGGATCGATCGGATCGGCTGCCTGCACGAAGTCCAGGCAGCCCGCCGCGGACCGCGCCTGACGGGCGACATCGGCGACGGCGACCAGGTAGGGGTCGCGGTCTGCGGCGTCGAGGTGCAGCGTGCCGGCGACGATGATCACGGCGCGACTTCGGCGTCAGGCACCGGCGGCCGGGTCCGTCTGGGCGGCTGCGTCGGCTGCGACGTCGGCGTCGCGTACCGGCACCCGCAGCGCGGCGAACCGGCCCGCGGCCGCCGCGGCCAGGAAGTACGCGTGCTCCTCGGGGTAGCCCCGGCCCATCGTCCGCAGCGGCACGGGGGAGAGGACCAGCGCGTCGTCCAGCCCGTCCGTGTCCACCCAGACCACCGGGTTCCGGGCCGGCTGACCGGCGAGGTCCTCGTCGACCTGGCCGCCGAGCTCCGACGACAGACCCCGCGGCGCGACCAGCGTGACCCCACCGAGCGCCACCCGCCCGAATGCCGTCAGCGAGTGGTGGGACACCCCGCGGTGCCGCGGGCGCGGGTCGGCGTCGGAGATCCGCAGCGCGCCGATCGCCTCGCCGCCGAGCACGGTGACCGCGTTGCACGCCTCACCGGCCGCCACCCCGGAGAAGCCCCACGGCGTCCCGGTGCCCAGGTTCCCAGGCCCCTGCGTGACGATCGCCAGGTCCGCCCGCAGCACGTGCCGCGCCGCCAGCAGCCCGGTGTGCACCGTGACCGCCTCGAGGTCCCCGCCGAAGGCCTGCCCGACCGTGACCACGCCGGCCAGCGAGGGCGTCAGCGTGTCTAACGTGCGGGAGAAGGCCGCCGGCAGCGCTCCGCCGTCGGTCATCACGTAGGCCACCCGTAGGTCCGGGTCGGTCGCGAGCATCCCGATGAGGACGGCCGGCAGCGCTGAGTGCAGGTCGGCGACGACGACCGGCATCCCACCGAGGTCGTCGGCCTCGGCCATCAGGGCGTGGTGCTCGGTGTCCTGCTCGTCGACGCCGGTGACCGTCGCCTGCAGCGGGGTGTACCGCGCCTTGACGAGGTGCCCCGGCCCGGTCGGGTCCGGGGGCAGCCGGTCGGGGACGGCGACCACGAGGGCGACCCCACCGGTACCCAGGCCCTGGGCCAGCGCGGTCGTGTTCAGCAGGACGTCGTCCCCGACCTCGGGGATGCCCACCAATGACGGGTAGGCCAGCGCCCGCAGCTGGCCCTCGTCCGGCACCTCGACGGTCAGCTCCAGGCTGTCCCGGCCCCTGCGCCCGGTAGCCGTCACACGTCCGCGCCGCCAGCGGATGCGCGAGGGCGGAGGGGGAGAGGCGGAGTAGGGCATGACCGCAGGCTAGCCAGCGGCACCGACGTCGGCGCACCGGCGGCCGGAGCAGGCCCGTGAGCTGACTAGCCTGAGCGGCATGGCGGCGAAGCGGGCAGAACGACTGGTGAACCTGGTCATCGCGCTGCTGAGCACCCGCCAGTACGTGACGGCGGCCCGGATCCGCTCCACTGTGCCCGGCTACGAGGCCGACGACGGCTCAGAACGCGCCGACGAGGCCTTCAAGCGCATGTTCGAGCGGGACAAGGCCGAGCTGCGCGAGATGGGCGTCCCGTTGGAGACCGGCCGCACCAGCGCGTTCGACACCGAGGACGGCTACCGGATCGCCCGCGCCGACTACGAGCTGCCGGAGATCCGGTTGACCGGCGAGGAGGCCGCGGCCGTGGGCCTGGCCCTGCGGTTGTGGGAGTCGGCCCAGCTGGCCGGGGCTGCCCACAGCGCCCTGGTCAAGCTCAAGGCGGCAGGGGTCGAGGTCGATTCCTCCCGCTCCATCCCGCTGCAGCCGCGCCTCGACGCGGGGGAGCCGGCCTTCGAGCCCTGCTACGCCGCGGCCCGCGACCGGCGCGCGCTCGAGTTCGACTACCAGCGCCCCGACGAGGACGTGCCTGCCCGCCGGCACGTCCAGCCCTGGGGCGTCGTCGCCTGGCACGGCCGCTGGTACCTCGTGGGCCTGGACCTCGACCGCGGCGCCGAACGCGTCTTCCGACTTTCCCGCGTCGTCGGCAGCCCGAAGGTGAGCGGCCCGTCCGGCGCATTCGAGCCGCCGTCGGACGTCGACCTGGCCGACGTCGTCGCCGGCCAGGTCGGGGGAGAGGAACACCTGGTCGTCATTCGCGCGCGCCCCGGCACCGCCGTCGGCCTGCGCCGTTTCGCCACCCCGCTGGGCGGCGCCGGCGACGGCGACGACCGGCTGGAGCTGCGCACGACCGAGCCCTGGCGGCTGGCCGACCAGATCGCCGCCTACGGCGCGGACGTCGTCGTCGAGGCTCCGGCGGCGGTGCGGGACGCCGTGATCGCCCGACTCACCCGGCTGGCCGCGATGGGGGAGACGGCGTGAACGAGGAGACCGCATGACACCGACCAGCACGCCGGACCGGGTGACCCGCCTGCTGGCGCTCGTTCCCTACCTGACCGCGCGGCCCGAGGGGGTCCGCGTCACCGAGGCGGCCCGCGACTTCGGGGTGGGGGAGCGGCAGCTGCGCAGCGACCTCGAGCTGCTCTGGATGTGCGGCCTGCCCGGCTACGGCCCCGGCGACCTGATCGACCTCTCCTTCGAGGGCGACCGGGTGCGGGTCACCTTCACCGCGGGCATGGGGCGGCCGCTGCGGCTGACCACCGACGAGGCGGTCGCCCTGGTCGTGGCGCTGCGCACGCTGCTGGAGCTGCCGGGTCTCGCCGAGCGCGAGGCGGTCAGTCGCGCCCTCGCGAAGGTCTCCGCGGCCGCCGGCCACGCCGCCGACCGGGTCACGCCGGTCGCGGTGAGCGTCGACGCCCGCGAGGAGGCCCTCGCCGTCGTCAAGGAGGGCCTGGAGCGCAAGCGGGCGCTGCACCTGCACTACTACGTCCCGACCCGGGACGAGCGCACCGAGCGCACTGTCGACCCGATGCGACTGCTGCTGGTCGACGGCAAGTGGTACCTGGAGGCCTGGTGCCGGCGCGCCGAGGGGGTGCGGCTGTTCCGCCTCGACCGGGTCGACGACGTCGTCGTCCTCGAGGAGCCGGCCGCCCCGCCGCCGCAGGCCCACGAGCGCGACCTCGACAACGGCGTCTATCAGCCCGAGCCGGACTCACCGGCGGTGCGGTTGCGGCTCTCGCGCAGCGCCCGCTGGGTGGCCGACTACTACCCGGTCGACTCGGTCACCGCGCTCGACGACGGCGGCCTCGGCGTCACCGTTCGCACAGCCGACCTGGCCTGGGCCCGGCGCCTGGTGGCCTCCCTCGGCGGGGAGGCCCTGGTCGAGGAGCCGGCCGGCCTGGCCGGGGAGATCGCCGCAGACGCACGGGCGGCGCTCCGCCGTTACGGAGTCGATCCACAGCAGGCGTCCAGCTCCGCCGGTTAGGGTCGGTCCCGTGGTGGTGCTGATCGTGTGGATCGTCGTCGTGGTACTCGCACTGGTCGTCCTCGGGGCGATCGCGTACGGCCTGCTCGGCGCCGCCGGACGGCTGCGCCGGGAGCTCGGCGCCGCCGAGCGTGACGTCCGCCCCCTCCTGGAGCGGGTCCAGGCCACCGCCGCCCGTGCCGCGAAGGACGACTGAGCGACCCGCGCGATCCGTCCGCAGCCCCGGATCCGAACACCCTCCGGCGTAGCATCGCCGGTGCCACTCACCTCTGGAGGACCCGTCATGGGCTCACTCGGCCCGCTGGAGATCGGCCTGATCATCCTGGCGATCCTGATCTTGTTCGGCTACAAGAAGCTGCCGGACGCTTCCCGCTCGCTGGGGCGCTCGTTGCGCATCTTCAAGG